>PNNU01000012.1 GCA_013824385.1 Anaerolinea sp. | reverse complement strand
CAACGGTTGGCTTTTTTATCATCGGACCCCGGTTGACGAATCTGCTGCATTTTCGTTTGCCTATGTGGGTGGGGTTTGCCGGCTATTTTGCCAGTCAGGCGTTGTTGGTATTTATGCTGGCTCATTCAGTGGTGCTGCTGGTTATCAGTGTGGTTCTTGAAGGTGCAGCGGTATCACTGGTCAGCCCAATGACGGAATCTCTGCTGGCTGTGGCCATGGAAACCAAGGAGCGCGCACGCATCAGTGCCGTGGTTTACGCGACCCTGATCTTATTCACTTCACCTTTTGGCTGGATTGCCGGGCAGCTCTCAGCCATTAATCGTTCACTGCCTTTTGTGATGAATATGGGGCTGTTCGTGATTGGTGCTTTGTTGGTGTGGGTGATTAATCGCAAACCCAAGATAGTTTCTCTTCAACCTGTTTTGGATTAATCCGCGGAAGATTCGCTTAGCCGCCTGATCATTTCGAAGCACATTCTGGCGTGATGATAGGGGCACTCCCAGGGCGACACTTTGTAATGCTCCAAATAAGGCGAACCGTCTTCGCGGAGCAATTTGTACCAGTCGCCATCCTTGCGATCAATGAAATGGTCTTGAATGTAGGTCCATACTTTGGTGGAAGAATGAAGGAAGAGTTCCTTCTTTGAAACCTGGAAGGCGTTATAGAAACCCACCACGGCTTCGGCATGCGCCCACCAGTGCCGGTCGGTCACCTTGTGTCCACCGGGGCCAGCCTCATAGAGGATGCTGCCATCGGGTTGAAGCGATTGTTCATAGACGACCTGCGCCATCTTCACCGCATTGGATTTGGCTTGATCGATGAAATTGGATTGACCTGAAGCATCGGCAGCTTCGAGCAGCAGCCAACTGGTTTCAATGTCGTGGCCGTAAGAAATGTGTTCAGAAAGTGATCGCCATTGGTCATCAAAAAATAAGTGTTGATGTCCGCTTTCGGAATCAATGATAGTGTTTGAGAATAGGGCGATCAGATCTTCAAAGCGTTTGGTCAGTTTGGCGTCTTGCCAGATGCCGGTCAAGGCGGTGCAGGCTTCTAGCAGGTGCAGCATGGTGTTCATCGATTTGGAGGAGTTGAGGTCAATGGAACTCAAGCGCATATCCTCAAGGCGGCTCCAATCACGTGCGCGGCATTCGATGTTACCGCCGAACTGTGGATCGTAAGTGTGCTGGTCAATCAGCTCAAACAAACGTTTTGCCAGTTGCAAGGCTTGCATATCTTGAGTAGCCAGGTAATAAGCGCTCAATCCGTAGATGGAAAAGGCTTGCGCGTAGACGTGTTTGCGGTCGTTCACCGGGTTCCCCGCGGCATCCACGGACCAAAAGATGCCTTCATGCTTGGAGTCCCAAAAATGCTGGGTCAGGGCTTGCATCGCCCATTTGGCGGTGGAAAGATAAGCCTCATCCTGGTAAAGGAGAGCGGCGGTCGAGAAGGTCCACAAAATACGGCTGTTCAACACGGCGCTGCGTTCGACCTCGTTGTGGATTTGATTGTCATTGGTCAGCACACCGTAGAATCCGCCATTTTGGCGATCTGGCGTTTTGTTCATCCAGTAGGGGAGGATGTTTTCGCGTAATTCCGCCTCAAACTGGCTTTTCAGTTCATCTTTTGTGATAATCGGTTGCATGTGCTCTCCTGCCGTTTCGTGGATGAATAAGTCTAATTGTAAATTAGAGTAGCCAAATTGGATGGTAATATAATCTTGCTTTTCATGGATTGTGACTTAAGGAATTGTTAGTAATGAATAAATCAGACAAGATACTCTCTCTTCAAATTGCCGGGTTGCAGGGTTTTTATTGGATGATCTTCTGTCCCATAGCCAGTTTTGCATCCGTGTATCTTTTATCCAAAGATTTTTCCAACCAGAAGATCGGCTGGGTGATGGCCATAGGTAGTGTGCTGGCGATCGTATTACAACCGGTCTTGGGTGCTTTAATCGATCGCTTTGAAAAACTTTCGCTTAAAGGTGTGTTGTGTACTTTATCTCTGTTGTGTATTGTTTTTTTAACAGGTATTGTTTTTCTTAATGCCGGTCTGGTCTGGATGGCGGTATTTTATGTCGGGATTGTAGCCCTGGTGTATACCATGCAGCCGTTGGTTAGTGCGCTGACCTTTGAATACATTAATGCAGGGCATAACGTCAGTTTTAGTGTGACTCGTGCCAGTGGTTCAATTTGTTTTGCGGTACTTTCGACATTATTGGGGATCTGGGTCAATCGCTATTCAACTTCCGTTTTGCCGATCATTTGCCTGATCTTGTTTGGCGGCTATATTTTGCTTATTTTAACGTTTCCTAAAGTGAAACGCAGTGAGAACCAGACCTACCATATTGAGAAATCTGTCACCCAAACCGAAGCAGAAGATAAAGTTGGATTTCTGCGTCGGTACGATCGTTTCATCCCTTTTTTGATCGGGGCAGGCTTCCTTTTTATGTTCCATACGATTATCAACAATTTTTTGGCGCAAATTCTCAGGCCGCTGGGCGGCACGGACACAGACCTGGGTATTTCATTGACCATCGCAGCTGTAGCTGAATTACCGGCTTTCCTCGGTTTTAGTTTTATTGTTGCGAAGATCAATACGCGATCATTGATGAAAATTGCGGGTATTATCTATGCTTTACGCAGTATCATTTTCTTGTTTGCAGCTTCGGTGTGGATGATCAATGTGGGGCAGGCTTTTCAAGGACTGACTTTTGCTGTGTTCATCCCCGCATCGGTGTATTACATCAACGAAATTATGCATGAAAAAGACAGGGTGAAAGGCCAGACGTTTGTTACCGCCATGGGTACGCTGGGAGGTTTCTTTGGCAACGTTATCGGCGGCAGGCTGCTGGATATTTCGGGTGTTTTTGCCATGCTCTTGTTTGGCGTGATTGGTGCTGTGATTGGCTCAGCTCTGTTGTTTTACGCAATTAGAAAACCAAAAGCAAAAACACCAGTGTTGGTTGAAAATGCAGGATAAAAAATATAAATAATTGGTAGGGGTAATTCATCCGTCTCGTTGTACAAGTAAGGGCAATTCATTGCCCTTACCTTTTGATCTTGATTTCAACAATCCCATGTTCCGGAATAGAAAACTTTAGTAATCCAATACCATCTTCGAACTTTAACATGATTGGCTTTGTTATCAATTGAGTGGCTTTTTCAATTAGTTCAAGTTGCTGCTTGTCAGGGTATACAGGGCTGCCCAGGTTAATCCACTTTTGTTTGGGGTTGACATGTTCAGCATCGATTCTGGTGATGGAGGCTGTGGCATTTGCAGTCACCTCTGCCAACTTTATAATAACTTCCTCAGAGTGGATATTCGAACCAGGAATGTCGTGGTTGTAAACCAACAAGGTCAAGTCAGTGTCTTTTTTCACAGCCAGTATTTCAACTGTAGAACCTTTTCCGCCAGTAACTGAAAGTCTTTCATTTCCCAAGCCGTGCAGCATTTCGAACAGCCGATAAGTGGGTTTCGGTATGCCATAAATATTCTGCAATCCAAACCCGCCGTGAAATGGTGCGGAGAACTGTCCGGCTTCTTCAAACAAGTCTGAGAAGGTCCAGAACGAGTAATTCTGCACCAAGCCGTCGTTGTCGGCGATGGTCTTCGCCACCAATGCCGCGGAATACGCCTCGTCGTGGATGTCGTCAGGCAGAACGGCTGATGTGTTCCATTCCGTGTAGTAAAGCGGCAGATCGCCGGCTTCTTGACGCGTTTTCGCAGTCATTTTGTACAGAATTCCGCGCTCATATGATCCAAATTCATCGGCGTGTTTGGCAAAGAACTCCTCCATGGAAATATCACTGTTTTTCCATAGCGGATCATCGGTGGGGTAGTGGTGGGTTGATAGAAAATCAAGCGGTGTATCGGTCTTTTTACAGAACGCAATGGTATCCGGAATCCAGGCATTGATCGAGGTTGCCGGGCCGCCAACGCGCAGCTGGCTGTCTACTGATTTGATCGCCAGGCAGGTGGTGCGATAGAGTTTGAAGTATTCCTTCTGCGTGCCGTCGAAGAAGAATTTGAGGTTGGGTTCGTTCCACACCTCGAAAAACCATGACTGAACTTCCGCCAATCCATAGCGATCCACCAAATGCTGGGTCAGGGTTTTAATCAGATCAGCCCATTGGTCATAATCCGCGGGTGGGGTGATGTTGCCCTTGTAATGAAAACAGGTGGTGGCGCCTGATGCCAGCGCTTCGGGCATAAAGCCTAATTCGATAAAGGGTTTCATGCCGATACTCAATAGAAAATCAAAGACAGAATCAATGTTGAAAAAAGAGTAGCTCAGGTTTCCATCGCGGTCTTTATTGACAACACTCATTTCGTCGTTGAGCAGTCCGTGAAAGCGCACAAATTGGAAGCCGAGTTCTCGGTGGCTTTTTTCAAGCTGCTCGCGCCAATCCTGCCGGGTGCCCATGATGGCGTGGCAGCTGCCAACGCATTGTTCCCAATAATGAGCGAATGGTCTGCCTTTACTCTTAGGATCGATGGAGAATTCAACGGTCATGGTCCACTCCTGTTAATAATCGGGATACTCTGTCATTATACCAATTGCCATTTTATGCTTATATTTGGTTGAATCACACCGAAAAGGGTAAACCTATATTATGATTAATCCATTCGACGACCCAAAATATATCACCAGTTTAGAAAATCAGATAAAACCTTCAGGAGTCATCAATGACAAAAATCACTTTCATCGGTGCCGGCAGCCTCGGATTTACCTCGGAACTTGTTCGCGACTTAATGACTTTTCCGTTATTAGAAGGAGCAACGCTCTCATTAATGGATATTGACCCTGAACGCCTGGCTTGGGCCAAGAAAAAGGTTGAAAAAATGATCGCAGCCGGCAAGCGGCCAGCGAAGGTGGAAGCCACCTTGAATAGAGCCGAAGCACTGAAAGGTGCGGATGTGGTACTGACCACCATTCTGGCTGGCAGCACGGATGTCTGGCGTCATGATATTGAGATACCTAAGAAGTACGGTGTGGATATCAATGTGGGGGATACACGCGGCCCCAGTGGGATATTTCGCTTTCTACGCACCATCAACCCCATGCTGGAGATCGTTCGCGACATGGAGAAGTACTGCCCCAACGCGGTTCTTCTGAATTACACCAATCCCATGGCCATGTTGTGCGCTGCATTGCAGCGGCAGACCTCCATCACCGTGACAGGATTGTGCCACTCCGTGCAAGGGACGGCTGCAATGTTGGCCGGATGGATTGGAGCGCCCATGGATGAGATAGACTATCTATGCGCGGGTATCAATCACCAAGCCTGGTACCTGGAATATAAATGGAAGGGCAAAGACGCCTATCCGCTGATCTATAAAGCCATCACGGAACGCGAGGATATTTACAAACAGGAAATCGTGCGTAATGAGATGTATCTGGCATTAGGTAAATATGTCACCGAGTCAAGCGGACACAACTCTGAGTACAATTGGTGGTTTCGCAAGCGCCCTGAACTGGTGGAAAAATATTGCATCCACGGCACGGGTTGGAACCCGGGTGAGTATGCCTACATTCTGAAGGAATATCAAAATCAGGAGACCACCTGGAAAGAGACAGTGAAAGAGCAGCTTGCCCACGAACTGACGGAGCAAGATCTGACCCGCGGAAAAGAATATGCTGCCTACATTATTAATGCCTTAATGGGAGGAGAGATGTTCAAGTTTAACGGTAACGTGCCTAATACCAGTCTGGTTACCAACCTGCCTCAAGGGGCTTGTGTTGAAGTGCCGGTCGCAGTGGATAAAGCCGGGCTGCATCCCATTCATGTGGGGGCGCTGCCTGCTGAAGTGGCGCTGTTGACCCAGCTCAGCTCTGGCGTGGAAGAAATGGCCATCGAAGGCTGCCTGGCAGGTGACCCCACCATGATCTATCGCGCCATCTGCCATGATCCTCTGACGGCATCCGTGTTGTCGCTGGCTGAGATCAAACAAATGACCAATGAACTTTTTGAGCAGCACAAGAGTTATCTTCCGCAGTTCAAGAGATATAAAATTTAATAATAAATGTGGAATATTTTATTCGACCTTGCTACGCTATTTTTTAACCAATCAATACGCAGGTCGTTCGCGCCAGCCAACAAATGAGAAATGCCCATCAGCACTTCGCCCATGGGTTCATCAATCTTCCCGGAATACTCCGTTGGGCAGTTGCCGCAAATCGCTGATTTTGGCTTCGAGTCAGGTGATCTCGCGGTTAAAGTGCTCCAGCACGATGGTTTTTTCCACGAGCAGCATCAACCGATTTTTCTGTACTTACTTTTAACCCCGAAATGCAAAAGATCAATAATGGCAACTTCATCGTTCAATTGATCATAATCTTTATTCCAACCATATTGAATTCCGGCATTTTGGTTTATATAGACATACTCAGCCAATTTTTGTAACCCTTCATCTCTGGCTACTTTTACAAAAACACGATTTCTGAGATTGTGCTGCTCGCTGAACATGTCTTCACTGCATGGTCCGATTTCGCACTCCCAACAGCCATTAATTCCTTTATCAGTGCAGCATTTAAATTGATAGCAGCCTTCAGCACTTAAACGTCTGCCACAACAGTTATGATCAGATTTGCACCCCGCACATGTACTTGCTTCATGACAATAACTGCAAACTAATCCACAAAAACCGATGTTTGCTGAAATTTCATTGATATCCATCGTTATCCTCTTAAAGACGGTTTATATTAAAAAGTAATACAATTATACCACATAATAGAACAAAAATTCTCAATAAGTATAACAGCTACTAATTTTCGAAAGAAGAGTACTTTTTTGCCGATGCCACTTTGATATAATTAATTTACTCAATTAGTAGAATAGGTGCAAGGATGACAGAACTGGATCCGCGGGTATTGCTGGGAAGTCAGTATTATGTCAATACTGAAGACACGCCTGAACAGATCAAGGCAGGCATTCATGCCATGGGCAAAGCTGGGTTGAAACTGGTACGCATCTTTCTTCAATGGACACATGTTGAACCTCGCCAGGGACGTTGGTATTGGGATCAATATGACGCACTTTTCGATCAGGCGGAAAAAGAGGGCATCGGGGTGATCATTACCCTGACCGCCATCCATCCGCCTGGATGGATGAAGATCAGTTTTGGGCCTCAGGATATCGGTCCGCTCGACGATGAAGCCTTTTGGGAGCACGCTTCCAATTACATCAAACAGGTGGCTGCGCGTTATGGCAAACATGCCGCCATGCATTCTTGGATCCTCAATAACGAACCCCAACTCTTTTTGGAGGGCGATGAAGCAGTATTGAAGCGTTATCAGCGCTTCATTGACCATAAATATAAAGGCGATATTGAACAACTCAACCGCCGTTCATTCCAGCAGTTTGGCTCTTTTGATGAGGTTACCTTCAGCGCCGCGGAAGGCGGATTCAGCGCCTACACCGGACGGCTGAATTGGTTAAATTTCATGGTCTTCCGGCTGATGGAAGTATTGACCCGTATCAAGGAAATCATTTTATCCACAGGCGACACCCATCCGATGCACGTCAATCCGCACGGGCTGGTCAGTGACATGTATTCTCAGGGGCAATCCATCTGGGCTGAAGGGCGTCTGGTGGATTTCATGGGCTGTTCGGCGCATCCCTCCTGGCACTCGACGCGCTTTCTGCCTGACCGGCTGCACCAATCCGTGGCCCTTTTTGCCGATCTGATGCGCGGAGCCACGCGTGCCCCCCGCAACTACTTCTGGGTGACCGAATTGCAGGGCGGCACTAATATCTACTCGGGCATTACCTACCTTGGGCCCTCCGGCGAGGACTTGCGTTCGTGGGTGTGGGAATCCATCGGGGCGGGCGCCAAGGGGATAGTTTTCTGGTGTTTCAACACCCGTGTCTTCGGCTACGAAGCAGGTGAGTGGGGTCTGGTGGATCAACAGGGAAGACCTTCAAGGCGGCTTAAGGAAATTTCTGATATTGCTGCTCTTCTTAACAAACATGAAGCGTTATTTTCCGTCAGCACGCCGACCCGCGCCTCCACGGCAATCCTGTTTAGCGAGGCGAGCTGGATGCTCGGTAACGTGGAAGGCCAAACACAGGACCCCGAATATCCGCGTAACGTGCTCATGGCCACGGATGCCTTCACCGGTGCCTGGATGGCCTGCGCGGATGCCGGTATCAGTGTGGATGTGATCGATGAATTGGATCTGCAAAATGGAGCTGCAGCCAGCTATAAACTGCTGATTGTTCCTGGCTGTACCGCGTTGGAAGACGCTACACTGCCCGCTTTGCAAACTTATGTTGAAACAGGCGGCACGCTGCTGGCAGACGGCTTGTGCGGCTATAAAACGCCCGATGGTTGGCTGCGAGATGTGGCGGGCAATCCGCTCAATGTGTTGTTTGGCGCCTCGGTGGCAGACATCCAGGCCGTACCTGAATTGAAGACTACCATCACTTCAGGGATGCTGCGTCTACCCGTTTGGTTCCTCAAGGTGGTTCTCGAAGCATATAAAGACACCTCTGTACTGGCGACGCATAACGAAGTCGAACCGCGCGCTGCTTTGACGCTGGCCAAATGCGGCCAGGGCAAGGCACTCCGCCTGGGGACGGCATTCTTCCAGCATTATTTCCGTCACCCGGATGTAACAGCTTTCTCAAAGCTGCTCAGCCTGCTTCCGCGACCTCAACAAGAAGTCAAACTGGGCAATCCTTCATCCCATTTGCGCTTGCGGATGCTTGACCTGCCAGACGGCCAACTATTAATCTTGTTGAATGCCGGCGAACGCACCACAGCCCATTTACAGGTGGAGGCGCATCAATCGCTTACTCACCTGACGATGCAGGGCGAGGAACCCGTGAAACAGGAAGGTAATCAAGTGCGCGTGCTGCTTGAAGCCCAGGCAACCGAAGTCTTTAGAGTGAAACGTAAATAATAAAAAGCGCCTTTCGATTATTTCGAGAGGCGCTTCAATAATGGTACTTTTGAGCTTTTTAACAGAAAAGATTAACTTGTTGCCGCTTCCACTTGATTTGTGCTCTTGGTTTGCGGCGGCAAAACGGTAATATTGATTGAGTATTCTTTGGCGAATCCTTTGATATCCACGTCTTCGGAAACTTCTGTGTAAGGCTTGCCTTTTCCGCTAAGCATGATGGTGTAATCCTGGTTGCCGTGACTTTGATCTTTCATCAAGTTGACCGCATTCATGATCATCACCAATTCCCCAAAAAGTTTTGCTATTTTAGGGTCGCTTTGAACCAAGGCTTGAACTGCTTCGTCGTCCAGGGTGTAGATTATCTTTCTCTTGTCAGGATCCTGCATGGCAGTGGTCAACCCTTTGACCAGGTCCTGGATGATCTCTTGCGGTGAGCGCAGTGTTTTGTGCTGCTTAATTTGGATATCATTGGAAATCATCAACTCAGTTTGGGTGTATTGCAATTTCAAGATCAGCGGTTCCAATTTATTACCGAACGCGGATGCATCCAGCCCCAATGATTCAGCAGATAAGGTGAGATCAAACTGGATCTTTTCCATCTTGAGATTGATATTCACCGACCGACTTGCTTTCAACGCCAGCGAGTTATCATTGGATCGATACATCATCACAGACGAGGAATTAGCATAATTTAATTCGGCAAATCGCATCGAAAGTGCAAAAGACGAAAGGCCTGAAATTTCCGTTCTATCCGAACCCTTAACCTTATTGTTTGAGATGACACTTGTTAAACGTGAACTCAATCCAGAGGTTGAGTTTTCCTTTGGCAGGATTGTTTTCAATATCGAAGGTTGAACAGTGGAAAGCAAAAAATCACCCATATCTTTATTGTCGGTGATTTTTTGGGGAAGTTGAATATTTAGGTTACCAAACTAATATAATTACGACTCGGCAGGGTTCAGACTTCCCAACAGGCGGGTGCGGGCATTCTCGATGTGCTCACGCATGGCCGTTTTGACCTGTTCTGCATCGTGCTGACGAAACAATGAAGCCAGTTGCCTGTGTTCATCCAGCGAGGGAGCCGAGTTACGGTCTCGCTTCCAGGCGGCGAAGTTGAAACGGGTGGCGATGCGGTGCAAATGCAGCAGGTAGTCGCGCAGGTAGCGATTGCCAGTGGCGTTGGCAAGTTCGCGGTGAAATTCGTAATCCAGTTCGGCGACGCGCACTATATCGCCGGCTCGCGAGGCGGAAGTACCCTGTTCCACAAGCTCATCCAGTTTATCCAGTTGCGCCTCAGAAACATGTTTGCAAGCCAGTGCTGCAGCCGGGCCGATCACCATACTCATGGCGTCCATCACTTCAATGAATTCAAAGATGTTTAGTGGGGTTACCACCACCCCGTGGTGCGGCATGATCTGAAGCAGCGATTGTTCCGCGAGACGTTGAAAAGCCTCCCGCAGCGGAGTACGCCCCCAGGTGTATTGCTTCATTAGGCTGGCTTCACTGACGGCCAGGCCTGGTTCCAGTTCAAGTGTCAAGATCAGGCGGCGCAGTTCGTCTTCAATGCGGTCGCTTTCGCGGGGCGGGTTCTGGTTGGGTTTTGCCATTTTGATCTCCTGATCTTTTTCAGAATGCTTTGTTAATTATATGCATATTGTATACCATTTGTATATTGACTTGTAATACTGTTGGTCGTATATTTCAAATATGTCTGAAAAGGGTATGATCTTCGATATAAAAAAATACTCCATCAACGATGGTCCTGGTATTCGTACGACCGTGTTCTTCCAGGGATGTCCGCTGGCCTGTCAATGGTGCCACAATCCTGAAAGCCAGCCGCACACATCCGTGTTGATGTACCGTCTAAACCGCTGCGTGTTATGCGGCGAATGTATTGGCGTATGTAAGCATCAAAGCATCACCATAAACAGCAAAGTTGAGACTGACCGCTCCACCTGCGAGGTCTGCGGCGCTTGTGTGTTAGCCTGCTACAACGGGGCTCGCGAAGTGTCCAGTTACCAGGCCAGCGTGGATCAGGTGATGTCAGAGGTTCTGCGTGACATTCCATTTTACGAGGGTTCCGGTGGCGGGGTTACTTTTTCAGGCGGTGAACCGCTGCTGCAGCACCGCTTTCTGTTGGAATTGCTGCGCGCCTGCCGTGAATGTGACCTTCACACTGTGGTAGATACGTCGGGTTATGCTGCCTGGGATACGTTAAACAGCATTCGAGGGGTTGTGGATTTGTTCCTGTTTGACTTAAAAATGATGGATGAGGAACACCATATTCAATACACAGGTGTCTCCAACCGCCTGATCTTGAGCAATCTCAAGCAGCTTGCTGAAGCAGGGTCTTCCATTTACATCCGCATTCCACTCATCCCGGGCATCAATGATGATGAAGCGAATTTGCGCGAATCAGGCGAATTTATCCGCGCGCTGCCAAATATCACTGGTGTGGAATTGATGGGCTATCATGACCTGGCGGCGGCCAAATACGACGCGCTGGGCATAAAATACCAGCTAAAAGAGATCAAAGCGCCTGGCAGAGATCAACTTCAATTATCCGCGACTATCCTTGAGCGCACCGGCTTGCAGGTTAAGATCAGTTAATCAATACCTTGATGGATAAGGGTATTCAGGAGGAACGATGGCATACACTCAAAACCTAAACCTGACCGAACGGGTCAATCGGCTGAGACAACAATCATTGGATGCAGTTGAAACCCTTTCCAGCGAACGCGCGGAACTGCTGACTTATTTTTATTCACAAAAATTGGAGATCATGTCAGTGCCGGTGCGGCGTGCCCTGTCATTTGCCTGGTTACTCGAACACAAGCATATTGCCATTTTTAACGGTGAACTCATTGTGGGTGAAAAAGGCGACAGGCCCAAAGCCGCGCCTTCTTTCCCTGAGTTGTGCTGCCATACCCTTGAAGATTTGGATATCTTGAACACCCGTCCGTTGACCTCGTTCAAAGTCTCCGCGGCGACGCGCAAGGCTTACGAAGACAGGGTGATTCCCTTCTGGCAAGGAAAATCCATCCGCGATCTGCTCTTTGCTCAAATGACGCATGAGTGGAAGGATGCTTACGACGCGGGGATATTCACCGAGTTCATGGAGCAGCGCGCGCCGGGTCACACAGTGTTGGATGACAAGATCTATCACAACGGAATGCTCGACTTTCAAAACAGAATCGATGCCAGCCTGGCGAAGCTTGATTACTTAAACGACCCCGAAGCTTACGATAAACAGGAAGAACTCAAAGCCATGCGCATCACAGCTGGCGCGCTCATCCGCTTTGCAGAACGTTTCAGTACGTTGGCGCTTGAACAGTCTCAAAAGGAATCCGATCCGGTCCGCAAAGCTGAACTCGAAAAAATCGCCGAGGATTGTGCGCATATCCCCGCTCATAAGCCGCGGAACTTCCATGAAGCGTTGCAATATTATTGGTTTGTGCATCTTGGGGTGACCACCGAACTCAACACATGGGATTCTTACTGCCCGGGCCGTCTCGACCAGCATCTGCTGCCGTTCTATGAGCAGGGGTTGGCGGACGGCTCATTGACGAGGGATGCCGCAAAAGAACTATTGTGCTGCTTCTGGATCAAGTTCAACAACCAGCCGGCGCCGCCTAAAGTAGGGGTGACCGCTGCTGAAAGCGGCACCTATACCGATTTTGCCCAGATCAACGTTGGCGGTCTGCGTCCCGATGGTTCAGATGGTGTTAATGAAGTTTCTTACCTGCTGCTGGAAGTCATAGAGGATATGCGACTACTGCAGCCTTCCTCTTCAATCCAGGTTAGCAAGAAAAACCCTGACCGCTTTATCAAGCGGGCTGCTAAAATTATCCGCACCGGGTTTGGGCAGCCTTCCATTTTCAACGCCGATTTAATCGCCCAGGAATTGATGCGCGCGGGCAAGTCCCTGGTGGATGCACGCTGCGGCGGTTCTTCCGGTTGTGTAGAAGTCGGTGCCTTTGGCAAGGAAAACTACAACCTGACCGGGTATTTCAACCTTCCAAAAGTGTTGGAATTGACCCTGCATAATGGACTTGACCCTCGCACCGGCAAACAATTGGGATTGAAGACAGGGGATGCGACAAAATTTTTAAACTTTGACCAACTATTCAGTGCTTTTGAACAGCAGTTGCTGCATTTTATTGATATTAAGGTGCGCGGCAACCAGGTGATCGAGCGCTTGTATGCCAACTACATGCCTGCGCCATTTCTATCCCTTTTGACGGATGACTGCATCAGTACAGGCAAGGATTACCACAACGGCGGCGCGCGCTACAACACCAGCTACATCCAGGGCGTGGGTATTGGCAGCATGGCGGATGCGTTGGCTGCGATCAAAGTGCACGTTTTTGAACAAAAAACATTCAGTATGGATGAGTTGCTCAAATTGTTGGATACCAATTTTGAAGGTGCTGAACGATCCCGGCAATTGCTCTTGAACCGCACCCCGAAATACGGCAATGATGATGACTCTGTGGATGACCTAATGGTGCGCGTCTTTGAATCTTACTTCAATGCGGTGGATGGGCGCCGCAATACCAAGGGCGGCGAGTATCACATCAACATGCTGCCCACCACCTGTCATATTTATTTTGGTTCAGTAACCGGGGCGCTTCCTGACGGACGTTTTGCGGGCAAGCCACTCTCTGAAGGTGTCTCACCTGTTCAAGGCGCCGACCAACACGGACCGACCGCAGTGGTACGTTCTGTCGCAAAAATGGACCAGGTGCGCACCGGGGGAACACTGCTCAACCAGAAATTCACCCCCCAGGTGCTGGATAGTGAAGAAGGACTGAATGGATTGGTGCAACTGGTGCGAGGATACTTTAATCTGGATGGTCATCACATCCAGTTTAATGTGGTGGATGCCGAAACGCTGAAAGCAGCCCAAGCCAACCCTGAACAGTATCGAAGCCTGATAGTGAGGGTAGCTGGTTACAGTGATTACTTCTGCGACCTCAGCAAACAACTACAGGATGAGATCATCACACGCACTGCTTTTGACGGATTTTAAAATAAGTAATTATCTCTTTCTCTCGAAGTTTTTTGTTATAAAATTTCTTACCTCTCAATTTTTCTATGAGAGGTTTTTTTGACTTTTGAGTGGAGATATATTTTTAATTTCATTGTGCATAAAACTGATAGAATTAGTTATATAAGTATGACGGGTCAGGCATGAGAGGTAAAAGTGGTTGAGGTAATTAATAATTGGTTTGCCGCAAACAGCCCATTGTTCCAATTCTTTTATGGACAAGTATTCTTTATTATGGGTATTTCTGTTTTGTTTCAGACCCGTCAACATTCTCGTCTAAATTTGGCTCGTAGTCTTCCCTGGTTGGCAGGTTTTGGAATTTTACATGGGTTATATGAGTGGGGAGATATTTTCATCCCGATTCAGGTTGCGACCCACGGGCTGGCGTTTGAATCAATTTTAGACAGTATTCACCTATTTGTTTTGGCCCTATCATTTGGTTCATTGTTTCAATTTGGTGTTGAATTACTTCGTCCATATTCGACAAACTGGCGATGGATTAGATTTTTACCCTGTATTATATTTATTATTTGGTTGGTAGGACCTTTTGGTGCAGGTTTTGTTTTTATCAATAACCTTGAAGTCTGGCATGCTTTTGCCAATACGATTTCTCGTTACCTGTTGTGTATCCCTGCATGTTTATTTTCATCAATTGGATTGGTGAGACAGGTAAAGATCCAAATCAAACCAATGAAATTACCACAAATCAGCAAAATGCTGATTACTTCGGCTTGTGCTCTGGCTTTTTACGGGATAATAGAAGGAGCGAGCGTTCCAAAAGGGTCATTTTTCCCAGCGTCAATCGTGAATTCTGATACTTTCACAGCTTTAATAATTCTGCCTCCTTTTGTGTTTAGAGCAATAGCTGGTTTAGCTCTCTTGTTTGCCATGTGGCGAGCATTGAAAGTATTTAATATTGAAACCGAACGTGTTATTCACCAAATGGAAATAGGACAGGTGATTGCCACTGAGCGCGAACGGATCGCACGAGATTTGCATGACGGTGCATTGCAACAAGTTTATGCATCAGGATTGATGGCGCAGACCCTATCAAAACATGTAGTAAAAGAAAATGCCGCAGAGGTGAATCAATTGATGCTGTCAATTGATCAAGCGGTTGAAAAGCTTCGGACTTTTTTACCACAAGATAATCCAGTTATGGAGTCTGTCGATTTGATTGGTGCACTCCAGCCGATAATAGAAGAAGCCCGTCAAAATATAATCATAGATACTTTTTGGAGCACAAAGAAGATCCCTTCATTAACCCCAGATCAAACGAGGCACTTTACTGCATTTGTAAGTGAAGCTTTATCGAACGTGATTCGACATTCAAAATCAAACAAGGCTGAAGTTAAGCTTTTTTGTTCAAAAAACCATCTTCACTTGCAGGTGAAGGATTTTGGACAGGGCATAGCACCTTCTGCAGATCCTGGTTTTGGGCTGAAAAATATGCGTGATCGTGCCCGTTTGTTGGGTGGTTCATTAAAAATTGAAACAAAGCTTCATGAAGGGACGACAGTGGACTTGGATCTCCCAATGGAGGAAATTGATGCACCGAATCAGACTATTAGTTGTTGATGATCATCTCGTCGTGAGAGCCGGCCTGCGTTCTTTATTAGCAGAAGAAGCCGATCTGGCGGTAGTCGCAGAGGCTGACTCTGCAGAAGAGGCTTTAATTCAGGTCAAGAATTTTGCACCTGATGTGGTTATTATGGATATTCAACTTCCAGGACAGAGTGGACTTGAAGCTTGTCGCGACATTGCTGCGAATTTTCCCAATACAAAAGTAGTCATTTTAACTTCTTATGCAAATCAAAGTTTCTTGCAGCAGGCAATCCGAGCTGGAGCGTCTGGATACGTATTAAAAAAGGTGGGGAGTGAAGAGCTTGTACGTGCTATTCGAGCTGCTTATAATGGCGATAACGCATTTGATGCTCATACCACTTCGCAAATGGTGGCCCGACTCAAAAAACTGGAATCATTGATGGAAAATAGTGCTTTTAAAAATCTCTCGCAACGCGAAATCGATGTTCTAGCTTTGGTTGCCGAGGGGGATGCCAACAAAGAGATTGGTGAAAAACTCAACCTTACTGAAACAACCGTCCGAAATTATGTGAGTAATATTCTCTCAAAATTGGATCTGCGTAACCGAATAGAATTAGCAACTTACGCGGTAAACCATCATCTTAAAGATCATATGGATTAGAAAAGGTGTCCGATACCGGACACCTTTTTTTGAAATTATTGTGAGTTTAGGCTATTTTCTTTTGAAACCACTTGCCGGGTTGCCAGAAAGTGCCTACATAATACAAGACAGCACGGTTCAAACCATAATATCCGGCTGCTTTCCAGGCAAACATGATCAGAATTCCAAGAACAAGAAGGATGGGGCCGCTGCTTAAGCTTCCTGCGAGAAGGAAATTCAAATTCATCAATGCACTAAAGAAGGCTGCGATACCGACGAAAACACCTAGGATTAATGCAATTCCTACCAGGAACTCACCAACAGCGATCAATTTACCGAACCAGACATAAGATTGGCTGTCGAGCATTGATTGAATGAATGATCGATACCATTCATAATTTATCGGGGGCTTTGCAGGAGCTTCAGGCATTGAAACTGCACGCATCCAGTATCCTTTAAGTGCTTCTCCGGTCTGCATCCATTCAGGAGATGAAAGCTTATGAAGGCTTGCATTCACCCATTGATAACCAACATAAATTCGAACAATTAACCATAGCCACGCGAATTTTGAACTGTTAAAAAGTGCTTTGAAGAAAGGTGCATCTTCAACATTTATCGGGCCAAATAATGCTTTTTTCATAATACTCCTGTCTGGTAGATGATTTCAGGAAGACTAATTCATTTTCCTGTGAGGGATTATTCCCTTCAAGACAAGAGTACAGTTGACATTCGATAATTAATATTGCCATTCGTACCTGAATTACCATATCCAAGTGTACTCAACCTGTATGGTATTTATTATTAAGAGATAAGAATATATAATATGCGGCTCTGTTTAGTACATCATATTATTCAGATAGCACTTTTTTTATTCTATTATTTATGAGTTATCGAAACAACGGAAGCACGTTCAATCAAGGTGCAGGGTAAAATAATGGCGTTTTGAGCCACGGAGTTTCCTTCCGTGAGGGAAAGCAGCATTTTCGCACTTTCGTGGCCAATTTCCCGGTTGGGTACCTGGATAGTCGTTAAGGGAACTGGAAGGTAGCTGGCAATTTCGCGGTTATCAAAGCCAATAATCGAAAGATCCTGAGGGATCTTTAAACCGGATTCTTGAGCGGAATTAATACAGCCTGCTGCCATTAGATCATTCATCACAAATATTGCAGTGGGGCGGTTTGGCAGTGCAAGTATTCTCTTCATTTGTTCATATCCAGATGGATATTCCCAATCACCATAGAAAAAGTATTCATCCCTGACAGGCAAGTCAGCATTGTTAAGGGAGGTAATGAAGCCTTCCATACGCTGATGAGTCGGAAACGAATCCGGATGGCCGGCAAGGATGGCAATTTCGCGATGTCCATGGCTGATCAAGTAATTGACCGCGTCCATGGCGCCGTCAATGTTGTTGTATGAAACGTAGTGATCATGTTTGGATCCGTGAGAATATGCATACACAAACGGAATATCAATTGGATTAATGATGTTGTCGATGTGGCGGTCGTGCAACCCCACATAGATAATTCCATCCACGTGGGAGCGCAGCATTCGTTGAACATTGTTGTTGATGTAGGTTCGATAATCCACGATTTGATCATACTGGTTATAAAGTTTTTCAAGCATGTGTAGATCGCTGAGAATCATTTGATAGCCGTGTTCTTCGAGGCTTTCTTCAATACCATTTACAATGTCAGCAATAGGCATACCGCGGATGTCTTCCACAAGCACGCCGATGGTTAATGTTTTTCCCATACGCAGCGATTTGGCAAGGGAGTGAGGGGCAAAATTGGTTTGGGCAATGGCCTCATTGATGCGTTTGGTGGTTTCTTCGCTGAGCTGTTTGTTGCCATTGATGACATAAGAAACAGAGGCAATCGATACGCCAGCTAATTTTGCGATATCTTTTAAAGTGGTCATTTTTCATTCCCTCTGTTTAAATATGATTATAAACACTCCTACACTTTACTGTAGGAAATTGATTTCGTCCATGTATTTATACCTTGTTGTTTTATTATATTCAATCAATGCTTGTTAAACACCAGTAATCGGTGATTTCCGGAGAAAATAATAAAGATAAAGAAGTCATAAAAAATTGGGTATTGACATTGCTTTCGAATTCTTCTATAATTTCAATGAATTTCGGTTAAACGATTAACCACATACCTCACTAGAGATCAATCAATAGCAGTAATGGATATTTTTTTTAATTGAATAGTTAAACGATTAACCTTGTACAAGTTAGGAGTTTTTTCTAATGGAATTCGTTCCGGTTGCTGAAGTCAAGTTAAATGATCCCATGTGGTCAAGACAATTCGCTCTTGTGCGAGATGTTGTTCTGCCGTATATGTGGGAAATATTAAATGATCATATTGAGAACGCGGAAAAAAGCCACTGTATCGAAAATTTCAAGGTGGCCGCGGGTACGTCCGATGAAGACTATTATGGTGTGGTGTTTTTAGATACAGATCTATATAAATGGATTGAAGCTGTTTCTTATTGTCTTACTGTAGAAAAGAATGTTGAGCTTGAAAAGCTGTGTGATTATTCGATTGAACTTATCGAAGGTACGCAGCAGCCAGACGGATATATAAATACCTATTTTACGGTGGTCGCACCAGACAAGCGCTGGACGAATCTTATGGAAGGCCACGAGTTGTATTGTGCCGGACATCTGATCGAAGCGGCAGTAGCATATTACAAAGCCACTGGTAAAGACAGATTACTAAATATCAGCCGGCGATTTGCTGATTTAATCAATTCGACATTTGGCAAAGACAAGCAGCGTGGTTATCCAGGACATCCAGAAATTGAGCTGGCATTAATCCGCCTCTATGAAGTCACCAAAGAAAAAAAATATCTAGACCTCGCTGGATATTTTCTCAATGAACGCGGTGTGGGTGAAAATATTTTTGCTGAAGAATGCAAAAAAAAAGGTCATACTTTTATTTTTAAAGACATGGTCCATTTCAAGGCAGATTATTTTCAGTCACAGGCGCCGGTACGTGAGCAATGTTGCGCTTCAGGTCATGCCGTAAGGGCCATGTATTTATACTGCGCCATGGCAGATTATGCGCGGCTGACCAATGATGTCGAACTTGAGAAGGCATGTGAAAGGTTGTATGAAAACACGACCTCCCGCCAAATGTATGTCACCGGTGGTGTGGGAGCGGCAAAATTAGGCGAACGCTTCACCAGTGATTTCGATCTGCCTGCAGACAGCGCATATGCCGAAACCTGTGCTTCGATCGGATTGATGTTGTTCTCCTCCAGAATGTGGCTGTTGAACGGCAAGAAATCAAACTATGACATTTGGGAACAGGCGTTATACAACACGGTTCTTTCTGGCATGGGGCGGGATGGCCATCACTTTTTCTATGTTAATCCACTTGAGGTGGTACCGCATACCATTGCTCACAACCCCATGCTGTCACATGTAAAAACTCAAAGACAGAAGTGGTTCAGTGTGGCTTGCTGTCCACCTAATTTAGCTCGCATTCTTACCTCTATCCCTGGATATATTTACGCACTTGATGGGGATTGTTTGTACATCCTTTCGCACCTTGGTTCTTCATTCAAAAAAGGAGGGCTCTATGTAAATCT
>PNNU01000011.1 GCA_013824385.1 Anaerolinea sp. | reverse complement strand
AGGTGGCTTGTCGCCACCCTGCATAAAATAAGTATAGTCTTTTTTTGCAAAGGTGTGCAATCATTTTTGTTATTAGTGCACGCTTACAAAAAGCAAATGATTTGAATATCTCAGAAAAGGATTATTATCCTTTTATTGATTCCTTCTTCTTGACTAATTGGGTTAACAAACGAATTTGTTCTTGTTGCATCACAATTAATTCTGCCCATTTATTTTCACGTAATTCGTCTACCTTTTCGTGCAGCCCAATTATTTCAAACTCCGCTTTCAGATTTACTTCATAGTCGTGTTCTGCGTCCAACCTGTCTTTGATTGCCTGGCGTCGCTGTGACATCAGAATTACTGGCGCTTGTATGGAAGCCAACATGGATAGGAATAGGTTGAGCAATATATAGGGATATGGATCAAAAGCCCCCTTGCTGCTCGCGAGAATGATCGAATTGAGCACAACCCAAGCTAATAAGACTGAGCCAAAGATCATGATAAAAGTCCATGAACCCCCAAATGTTGCCACCTTATCTGCTAGTCTTTGTCCGATTGTCAGAGAGGAATCAAACTTGACATTCTTGTTCTCGCTGATTGGCAACCGATCTTTATAGTGTTGTATGATCTTTTTCTCGCGTTCAGGAAGTGAATCACTGTCGGTTGTAAATTGGTGTTTGGCAAAAGCATCAATATGTTTTTTATTCATAATTGTTTACCTTTCAATAGTTTACTCAAATCAAATCATGCGTTCATGTTCCTTTTTTGAGCTGAAATTCCAAAAAAATCGATTTAATAGATTTCCTAATGAATAATCACCACTAAATCGAATATTTCATTGCATGAATGAAAACATCTTTCTCCTCATTATTACAGTAATCCTTGCATTTCTTTCATGGGCAACCTTTAGGGCACAAAACAACACAAATCATACGCACTCATCTTTTGAAGCAACCACAACCAATCACTCAGCACCTGGATTGGATTCTCTTTGTTGAATAACACATGTTCCTCTTTCAGAGAAGGGAATATCGAATCACGAGTTATTTGGGGGTTGCGGGACAATTCCTGCCACACGATCACGACCATCCGCTTTAGCTTGAAACAACGCTGCATCTGCAGACTTTAAGACCATTTCACCTGTTGACCCATTATTCGGAAACGACGATACTCCGATTGAAACTGTAACGCCAAATTGCGTTTTATTCATATACGTAAAATTCAATTTCCTTACTTTTTTACATAGTGCCTCAGCTCGAGCTATCGTTGTCTTTTGAGACGCCCCTGGCATTACAAGGACAAATTCGTCACCCCCAAAACGACATGCAATATCCTCATCACGAATATATGAATTAAGCAATTTTGCGAATTCCTTTAGCAAAACGTCACCTATGCCATGCCCCATGGTGTCATTATATTGCTTGAAATTATCAATATCCATCATCATTATTCCAACTGGTATTTTTTGACGTTTCGCTCTAAGAATTTCACGCTCAAGCGTCTCATCCATATATCGCCGATTAAACAGATTGGTTAGATGATCACGAATAGAAAGCTCTCTCATTTTTGATTCACTTTGAATTAACAATTGAGTTTGATGATCAATTTCATCCAAATCTTGACGACTGATGATATTTGCCATAATACTGAGAATTGAAGTTAAAAATACAAAAATCAAAAAGCTTGCCCAATTTATTGAAGATGTTGCTTGCATAAATGTAGGTATCAATAACAATCCACATATTTGAACTAAAGCAATGGCAATGGTAATTACAGGATGAACAAGTATGCTAGACAACAAAATAGGAATTAAAACATAAGTAAGTGGAACAAAATCTCCTTGAAGGATTTTTGGGTCCAAAACTATTGATCCCCATGGACCAAGTAAAGCACAAAAAAGCAGCATTGATACGGCTATGGAATAATGACCGATATGATTTATTCGGTAAGCAAAAGAAATAATAACAATCATACCAAGAATCAAAAATGTGTATTGGCTTCGTCTTGAACTGCCTGGTGCATTTGTAACAAAAACAACAACAAGAATGAGGATAGTTAATAAAATAATTGCTATTAGTATCAAAGCTAATAGTTTGGACCTACGACGCTCAGGTTCAAGCAGATTCTTATGTGAAACTGCAGGATAAAGTAAACTATGAAAAAACCTGTCAAGGTTCCACTCTTTTGTTAATGGCCATTTGGATTTTTGACCCGCTTGAATTTCATCGTTCACACCTTGGATAGATTTTGATTTCGTCATTAATTGCCTCATTTGAAAATCAGCCATTTTTAGAGTAACAGAAAAAATATCGCAAAAACCCGAATAATAAATGAATAAACTCACAAGAAATCTAACATCGGAAAAATGTTACTCTTCTAGTAAATCACTATTTATTGTTTAGATAAATTTGAGGTTATTAGTAAAAATCGACTGTATAATCTGAGTATGAATAAAATCATAGTAAAAATAATTTTGGCTGTCATTCTGGTCATCCTGGCATGGGTAGCCTTTACGGCGTTAAACAACAGCATCTCGAATGCACTCAGCCCGTTGAAGCAAGCCAACCAATCACTCAGCACCCAAATCGCGGACCTACTGCACCCCACCCCCACCATCCTTCCAGACCCGATCACAATCATCCATGAAGTGCGCGGTTTAGCCCGCCTTGAGACCATTCAATATTCAGTAGAAAAGATAATCACTGCCGAGATTGGAGGAGGTCCCTTTGAATTCCTTAACAAAGACCGCCTGCTTCTCGTAGCACACGGCTCGGTCATAGCCGGTGTGGATCTTGAAAAGTTGACCCCTGAAGACCTCTGGCTGGATGACAGTGTTCTTAACGTGCGCCTGCCCGCTGCAGAAGTTTTCATCGCCACCCTGGATAATGAAAAATCATACATTTTTGAACGTGAAACCAGCATCTTGCGTCAATCTGATCCCAACCTCGAAACCCTGGCCAGACAATCTGCTGAACAAGAAATTAGGAAAGCCGCCATTGAAGATGGCATCCTCACTATTGCCCAGCAGAATGCCGAAAGCTATCTCACACGCCTGTTTCTGGCATTAGGATATGCTGACGTGATCTTTGCACCTGCCAATCCATAATCCATTCGAAGAAAGATAACAACAAATCTCCCGGCTTGTTTTGGCACACCGAGAGATTTGTTTAGTCCTAACAATAAGATACTGATAATGAAACAAACGTTAAGGTTGAAATTCTTGAAAGTGGGTCTGTCCTATGGCAAACAAACCCACTTTCAACGCAAGTTCTACAGATCCTTGAGTGCCGTAGCCAATGCCAATAATACAAATCCTGCTGCTACCATCCAGAAGGCATAAGCCGCGAGAAGCGGAATTGGCAACAGGGTCGCCAAAATACCAAGTACGCCGAGGATAACGGCAATCCACCAGGTGATTACTTTCGGTTTGCTGAGTTTCATGTGATTTTCTCCATTTCATTAACTATATTTTTTGAACCTTAATCCGAATTATCGTTCAAAAATCAGTCGCAAAGTCGTCAATACTTCCGACTGTTTTCTATCATGCCAGCGGACGTCTGCGCCCAAAGAGCAAGCCTATGATGAGAAAAATGATCGCGACGCCAATCAGGAATCCCAAATTGTATTGACTGCCATCATTATGCACTTCGTACATTTGCACATTCGGATTGATAAAAGACGCTATCAGCGTTCCAGGTGAAATAAGGCCGTGCCAAATTCCTTTGAGGATGCCGCCTACTTGACCATGCGCGTCTGCGGTATTGACCAACGGATTTAATCCCGGTGCATTGAGTTGGATTTTGAACCCTGGCACGTCAATCTGGCCTTTGGCGGCGTCGGCTTTTGCGTTTGGCACAGGTGTACTAATCTGGATCCCGGTGCCGGGCGTGCAGCCCATTACCAAAACAAATGTAAAAATCAATACTGTAATAAAGATCAGTTTCTTCATGAACTTCCATTCTTTTTGCAGTGAATTGATATGAATAATGGGTCAATGGTAAAAACATAAACCAAACAGGATTAACAAAATACCCGTTTCTCATGACCTGACCGACGAATATCAATTCAAAAAAAACGACGGCCACAATTTGTTGTTTATCTATGGATTTAGTGTATGCGAAAGAAGCTGTCTATGTCCCCAATAAAATATATATAAAACCTATTTTTTTATTGATTTTTCCAATCCAGGCTGGTGTATTCCCAAAGCACCTGACAATCAAAACCCGGCAGCGATTCATAGTGATGATTGCGCCCACCCGCATTCTTGAACCCCAGCTTCTTTAGAACATGGTTCGAAGCGGCATTATCAGGGTGCGTCTCGGCAAACAGTCTGTCCTTTTTTAACACGTCAAACACAAATTCAAGTAAAGCCCGTGTGATTTCACTGGCGTAACCTTTCTTCTGATGTTCCGGCAGTACAAACCACGAGAATTCCAAACCGGGTTCTTGTGGATTGGTATCTTCAGTGAACCCGGCTATACCAACTACCTCATTTGAACTCTTTAAACCAATCACTCCATAATAGTAATTATTCTTGCCCCACTCATCCCGCCATTCGTGAAGCGTCTCTACTGCCAGCTCAACCGTCCAGGTGCCGCCAAGATATTTCATCATATCGGAATCGCAAAATAAGCGTTGGAATAATTCCCGATCGCTTTCTTCTATGCGCCGCAGTTGCAGTCTGGAAGTTTCGAACAAAATAGTTACGTTTTTATTTTGTAGCATACTCAACTTACTTTTATCCAATTTTTTCATGAACAAATTCAGCAATATTCTTAATAGCCTGATTCGCCTCATCCAGATCGGGTACGCACACATGCCAGTCATGCCACATCGCCGGCCAAACCTCCAGAGTCATATCCACACCGGCCGCCTTGGCGCGTTCACTGAACCTCCGCGCATCATCCAACAGAATCTCTCCCTCACCCGCCTGGATCAATATCGGCGGTAAACCGGATAGATCCGCAGTCAATGGTGAAAGGTAAGGATCCCCCAGATCATGCTTTTGCACATAATGCGCCATCACCGTCCACATAAATTGCGGAGAAAGCAGCGCGTCACTATCGGCGTTAGTCTTCATGGTCTTGCCGCTGCAAGTTGGGTCGGTTACCGGAGAAATACATACCGCCGCTGCTGGTAGAGGCTTCTCACTGTCACGCAAGCGCAACAAGGTAGAAATGGTTAAGTACCCGCCCATGGAGTCCCCCAAAATCACGATCTTCCTGGGGTCAATCTCTTCAGTCAGCAGCCAGTCGTAGGCTTTCAGGCAGTCGTTCAAAGCATCAGGGAAGGGATACTCAGGCGCCAGACGGTAATCAGGCATGAATGCCCGCAAATGGGATGCCGCTGCGATGTGCCCAATGATCTTGCGCGAAGAATTATAGAGACCCAACACACCTCCTCCACCGTGTAAATAAAGCAGCACTGCGTCTGAAGGCGCTCCTGGCGGCGTGAGCCATTCACACTTCAAACCGTCAATTGTCTCAGCGGACCATTCAAGTCCCTTGGGTAGAATGACCAGTTTCGCCCCATCCCCCGCGGCGGACCGAAGCTTTGGCATTGACCCAAGTAATTGCTTGGCACCCATCTTGGTGAACCATTGCGTGCCTCGGATGAGGGTTCTCTTTATATTAACCATACCAATAACGCTCCTCTATGCAATAACTCAGTTTTTTATGATTCCAGATTGATTTTGTAAAATAGAACTTTGAATTATTCTATTATGACATTAAAAAGCTTTCCACCAAAACGTTGGAAAGCTTTAAATAATTCTTTAACTGTTTATCTCGAAAATAATTGGGGATTACGAGCCATTTGGATCGATTTCGCCACCAGCCACCAGTTAAGTCCAAGCAAAGCCATCCCACCCACAACAATCAGAGCAATGATCATCCCCTGTGTCACTTCAAAAGGCAGTCTCAACATGCCCTCCAGGTTGGCTGCAGTGGTGGGGTCTCGCAAAGCCAAAAATGCGGATGACGCACAGATAAACGCCATCACTCCCGTGGTGAAGAGGATGGTTCTAAATATCAACCGTTTTTCTTCTTCGACTGATACCAATTGGTGCGCCAGTTTGCGTCCGATGACCAACCCTGCGGGGATCGCCAGCGCCACGTTGAATACCGGAACGCCCATGAAAAAACCAAACACACAAATCGCGTAGAAAAAGAAGATGCACATCCAGATCTTCAAGTCCATCTCAAAAGCGCTCGCCACCCACTTTTTAAGAACAAACGCATTCACTATTAAGCCCAAAATCAGTCCGCTCAAAGCTGCAATCCCAACCCATATATTTGATAATTGTTGACTGGTGCTCCACCAGCCGCCTAAAAATCCGATCAACGGGAAGATCGCACCAAGTATTATGCCTAAGAAAATTTTTTCAATTTTATTCATATCGATCCCTGTCTTTTACAGCGAAAATTCCAGTCAGACTGGATGCCTCTATTGTAGGATGTAATGCATATCACCACCTCTCATTTTCTTTCAAAAACCCTCAATTATTAAAATTTGTTCAATATGACATTTCTTTATGACCAATATTACATACATAATGTACAAAATACTTGACATTGTGTAAATTTAGTGCTACTATATGACCAATATTCAATACATTAGTTTAGGAGAAAAAAAACATGTCTTACCAAGAAAAGAAAACACTTGCAAGCATCACCTCTGGCGCCCTCCTTTTGGCTGCCTATTGTCTCTACGCTTTCAATCCTGCCCGCACCCCCGCGGACCTTAAAGAATGGGCCGTTACCATGTTGGTCTTCATTGCCATCGGCGTTGGCGCAACCGTCATCATCCAAATAGTCTTCCATATTCTCTTCTCAATTGGCGTCGCCATCCAGGGAAAGATCCAGAATAGAGAATTCGATGACAAAGATATCGAAAAGAATATCAAATTAGAGATGGTTGAAGATGAACGAGATAAATTGATCGAAATGAAATCCAACCAGGTCGGGTTTGGCGTTGCCGGCTTCGGATTCATTGCCGCGCTCGTGGCGCTCGTTCTAAATTACTCACCTGCAGTCATGATCAACATACTGTTCATCACCTTTAGTTTAGGTTCCGTTTGCGAAGGTATTTATCAGTTCATTCTCTACCGCAGAGGATATAGTCATGCCTAACAAACTTGTCATCACCAACAATATCCGTAAACTGCGTTTTTTCGCCAACGAAATGACCCAGCAGGAACTGGCCGAAAAGGCTGGGGCATCGCGTCAGACCATTGTCGCCATTGAAGCTGGCAAGTATTCACCCTCGCTCGAACTCGCCTTTAGTATTGCAGATGCTTTCGGTGTCTCAATAACAGAAGTCTTCGCCCACGAAGTCAAAGAAAAATAATCAAGGATAAAATGATGAAAGTTTGCATAATTGGAGCATCTGGAAAACTCGGCTCATACATGGTTCAACATGCTCTTGATCGTGGTTATGAAGTAGTCGGCGTTTGTCGTGAGCGAAGTGTGAGTAAATTAGAAAAATTCAAAGGTCGCATTACTATCATTCCTGGGGCGACAAATAATCGCCAAGTGATTCAACAAGCTGTCGCTGGCTGCGATGGCGTGTTAACCGTGCTCGTTCCATGGGGGGTTCAAAAATATTCTTCCGGAACAGCTCAGGCTGTTCTTGATTTCGCGCAGCCAGGAGCACGCTTGGTCTTTTCTTGCGGCTGGCATATCACGCGCGATGGGCTAGATGTCTACTCCCGTTCTTTTAAGTCTTTGCTCAAGGCAATTAATGTCATTGGCAAGCTGCTGCGTGCGATGGAAATTGAAGACCAGGAAGAAGCCTGCCGAAGGATTTTTAACAGTCAAACCCTGTGGACAGTCGTCCGTGGCAGCGATCTTGAAGAGGGCGAAAGTCAAGGGCTTCCCGTTTGGAGCCGGCATGTTGGTGATCCCCTTCTTAAGAGCAACATGACCCGTCGGGTGGATTTTGCCTTGTTCATGGTAGCCGCTTTAGAAGACAAATCACTCATTCACGAAGCTCCGGCCATTGTTGGATGTCGTACCCCCTCTGCGCTCGCGTACAGTTCTTAAACGAGATGAACGGGCAGTTACTCACTAAAAATAACCCGCTAGTCCCACACGCTCGAAGGGATCTTCTGAATTGCAGATGCCTTCGACGTCTCAATCACAGAAGTCCTCGCACATGAAATGAAAGGGAATTAATTTGAAAGCCATTGTTTATAATAAATCCAACTCAACTGAAAAACTGATACTGCAAGAGGTGGAAAAACCTGTCCCGACCGGTGATCAGGTCTTGATCAAGATCATGGCCGTCTCCGTCAACGCCGCGGACTACCGCTCCATGCGCTATGGGATCATCCCCGAAAGTAAGATCTACGGCGCGGACGTGGCTGGCAAGGTCGAGGAAGTTGCTCCAGAAGTGACCAAATTCAAGGTCGGCGATGAAGTCTTCGGAGACATCCTCAGGTGGGGCTCAGGCGGTTTCGCTGAATACGTTGCCGTATCCGAAAATGCGGTTGCTTTAAAACCTGCTGCTGTTTCCTTCGAATCAACCTCCACAGTATCCATGGCAGGCATGACTGCGCTGCAAGGGCTGCGCGACCTCGGCAAGATCAAACCTGGGCAAAAGGTATTGATCGTCGGCGCCGGTGGTGGCGTGGGTAATTTCGCTGTACAGCTTGCCAAATATTTCGGTGCTCAAGTGACTGCCCTTTGCGGACCAAAAAACACAGACACCGTGAAATCCTTGGGTGCGGATCGTATCATTGATTACACCCAAAGCGACTTCACCGCTGAAAAAGAGAAATACGATCTCATCCTTGCAGTCAATGGAAACTACCATCTGACTGATTATCGACGCTCCCTTACCTCGAATGGAATTATGGTGATGGCTGGCGGGGCATTTGTCCAATTGATGCGTCAGATGGCTTTCGGTTGGCTCTTTTCTCTGGGTAGTCAGAAAATGCATTTACTCAAAGCCGAAGCCAACACCAAGGATCTTACTTTCCTTATTAAACTGGTTGAAGAAGGCAAGGTAAAAACGGTGATTGACCGCACCTATCCGCTAGCAGAAACCGCCGAAGCAATGAAATACGCCAACCGCGGACACGCCCTCGGCAAAGTGGTTATCATTGTTAACCAACAACAATAAATTGCTAATTTTTGTGTCATTTCAAAAAACATTGTCTTCAAAGATATGAAAAAGATTTTGAAAAGGATCTCTGCGGAGTATTAATATCCCCTCCTCCACGTACGGAAGAGGGGAACTCGCGGCAAAGTCATTTTTAGTGACTTAAGGTCAATCCATGCAATTAAGTGTTGTTACTTCATAAAAGATTAGAAATGATTCTGATATACATTGTCTTCATACTTATAACCGTAAACATCATAGAGAACGTTTGGCTTTGGCTGCACCATATTAATCAAGCTGCTCGAACTCAAAGGTTGGCAACATCAATTATTGGATTAATTGCTGGTTTTATTGGGTTGGAACATGGGTATTATGAAATACTCCAACGCGGAAGAGCCTTGAATGGCATTTTTTTTGATGCCGTTTCGGGGTCATCGTTTTCAAATCTTCCAACTTCTCAATGGACAGGTTGGCCGGCGATGACCATAATCCCAAATTTCCTCGTCACAGGGATATTTGCCATCCTCGTTTCTTTGGTAATCATGGTGTGGACTGTGGTGTTTTTTCAATATAAAAAACACAGTCTGATCTTGATTTTGTTGTCAATCCTCTTATTCCTTGTGGGTGGGGGTTTCATCCCACCATTTTTTGGAATAATTGCTGGAGTGATTGGCCTTAATAGGAAAAACAAACAAGGGAAATAGTCGTTATCTATTTTCTATCCATAACTAAAAATACAGGAAAAAGGGTTCCAGAGATTAATCATTTCCGAGTTTAGTAATTGGTTTTTTACCATCGAGAAGTCACTCGCATACAGAAAAGTGGCCATTAAAATGGTATAGATTAAAAACATGCAACAAAATGAAGTTGTTGCAGAAATTACGCATCCTTTGCAAGCAGGTGTAGAATCCAGATAGAATTGTATTGAGCCTCTAATAATGAGGCTCATTTTTCAAAAGGAGACTTACCATGACAATGGATTTCACTCAATTTCACTGGATCTATCCCCCCAAACGCTTTGAACTTGCGGATGATAAACTGATCCTTTTTACCGATCCCGACACGGATTTTTGGCAGCGCACCTACTACGGCTTTCAACACGACAACGCCCCCGCCTTCCTCACTGAAATCCGCGAGCAGGAATTCTCTTTCACCGTCAAAACCAAATGGGCACCAGTGAAACTCTTTGACCAGTGCGGTGTCGTGCTCTACCAGGATGCCGACAACTGGTTCAAGGCCTCCGTGGAATACGACTCTCCACAGGCCTCAAAATTGGGCAGCGTCGTAACCAACCTGGGATACTCCGACTGGGCTACCACCGACATCAGCTCTGCCCAAAACAAAATGACCTATCGTCTCAGCCGCCGCGGACAGGATTTCTGCGTCGAGAACTCACTTGATGGCCTTACCTTCAAGCAGATGCGCATCTTCCACATGCACCAGAAACTGGCTTCCGTCAACATCGGCATCTACGCCTGCAGTCCGCTGGACTGCTCCATGCAGGCCGTGTTCTCTGATTTCACCTTCGGTCCCTGCCTCTGGGCGCTCCATCAGGGATAATAACGTTATAGCGAGCCTTGAAATACCAAAAACTCTGTCCTTGCAAGCCCCGCAGAAAATAATCAATAAAGCAATATATATGGTCGGGGCGAAGCTCATCGTCCCCGTAGGGGAATCCCCTACACAGTTTTATTGTAGGGTGCTTCCCCCGGTGCTATCGGGGGGACGCAACATTTTTAAACCCAAGTAGCGGTAGGGTGGGTTCGGCGCGATCTTTGCGCCCCCCATTTCCCTCGTTTTTTGAGGGCGAGCGAAGCGAGTGGGGTTGTTGAACCCACCGCTAAATATTCCGTCAATCATAAAAATATACATTATGGCCAAAAATATTTAATAAATTACCTTCTTTCTTGCAAGCGCAAAAAACTTGCTCCTCTCATCCACCTTCACTTCCAACACCTCGAAACCTCTCAATTCCAAAACCAATTCGTCTTCTGTAAAAAAATGATGCGGAATCCCCTGCTCAAAACCATCCGTGGGTACGAAGGTATGGGGTTCTATTTCTTCATAATGGCCGTCCTTCCAATCCCCCGGAGGAAAGTGCGGCACGACCGCGTAGAAATACCCTCCCGGCCGTAAAACTCTCAACACCTCGTTGAACGACTGTCTGATGGCTTCCATGCGCTGATGATGAATCACCTGAAAAATCAGCACGGCGCCAAAACGTTCCGCCTGCCAGGGGAGAGCCGCGGCTTCCGCACAGACCAGTTCCGCGCTCAAACCCTCTTTATCCAGCCACTCCTTCGTCCGTTGCGTGCCCCACAAAGAATAGTCCATACCCGCCGCGTTGAACCCTTCCTTCGCGAGATGGACCAAATGCCGTCCATCTCCGCAGCCAAGATCCAACACTTCAAGCTTGCCTTCTCTTTTGAGCATATTGAGAAATTCAACCACCCCTGCGTAGGAGGCCTTTTCTACATACGGGTGTTCTTGATACACTGCGTTCCAGTTTTCTGACATAACTTCCCCATTAATATTACTTTTTTAAACAGATATACTTTGCGAACTTTGCGTAAACTTAGCGTTCTTCCCTGGCACTTGCAGCCAGGGCAAGTGTGCGAGAGAGGGTTTTCTCCGCGAACTCCGCGACTTCGCGTGAGATTAAGCTTTTAGAATTCTCCCAAGCATATCCCCATTCGTAAAATCGGACGAATCCAGCTTGTTATCCAACCCCACCAGCGTTAGATCAATCCGCTTCAACTGTTGATCATCAATCGCCTCTCGCATAGCACTCACAATCTCGCCCGCCTTGATCACCTTGTACGGACGGTTGTAGTAATCCGAGATCACACGCTCCACCCTCGGCACCCCAGCGGACGCGTTCTGCAGCGCCAGCACCGCCATATACAGCTCAGCCAGTTTGCTCTCAATCGCTGCTGATTTATTTTCAGTCAAAACAACCAGCGACAGAGTATTGATCTCTGGCAAGTCTAGCTCTTCAAACCCGCGCGTGAACCACTTGGAATAGGGAATATACCTTTCTTTCAATACAAAACAGACCTTCAGCATCACGTTAACCATACGCGCAGCAAGTATCTTCAAGCCAAGCAGGTCTCCAAACTCAACCGCCCTGCCTGCGAACGCCTCTTCATTATTGACACAGTCCCAGTAAGCCGCGAGCTTAACCAACTTCACATCACGCGGATAATAGCGCAGTGCTTCTCGCATCTTATTCAGGTACCCCAGTCCGTCGAAGAACACGCGTCCGCTGGTCACCTCCACCAGCTTCTGTTCTGGGATGCACAACCAGTCCAGGTTGGTGAGTTGAGACACATCCTTGTGCAAGAACTCGTCAAAATAGGCGTCCAGTTCATACACCTCGATCAGGTGATTGACCTCGCCCCCGGCGTGCACTTCCAAGTGCTGTGTGCCGTCCCCGCCTTTCTGGCTAAAATGCGTCGGGAAGCCCAAAAACTCACCCGGCAGGTGCGCGCTTAGATATGCCTTAATCTTACCAATCCGCCCCGCGTCGCCTTTGCCAACAAAAATCTGCATCCGCGGACCCCAGTTGTGGTCCATGCTTGTCGCGTTGTCGTAGCCGAGCACGTCCGACCCGTAGCCAATCAGGCTGGCCGAATAGCGCAGCGTCGGATCAAACTGCTTCAGCAGCGGCCCGACGATGGAGGCGTAATAACGTTCGTTAAGTGTAAGTCCGGGGAGGAAGGGCATTGCTCTCCTAATAATCATTTCATTAAGAATTATATCTAGAGATGTTAATAACTTGAGAACTACTTTTTCAAACGACAAAACCCCCATAATTTCGGTAAACAATTTGGACATGTTTCAAAATAATCCGAAACCATGCCTGTATCTAAATTCATCCACAAATTATTACAACTTTCGTCTTGGAGTAATACTCTATTAGGTTCTTTCCACTCAATTGTTACCAATTGGTTTGAATCTTCTTGTATCATCACTTCGTAAGCCAAGGTAGTAGCATTTACTTTAAGAATTGAGTGTTTGGTATTTTCTTCATTATTACAAGGATCGATTGCTATTGTGAACAATAGTTCTTTATTATCAGGAGACCATATTAAATTAGATGGGTGTAGATATACCTCGTAAGAATAATCAATATTAATTTTGCGTTCGTCGCCTAATAAGATATCCTTGATGATTACATCACCTTCACTTGTCAAAAAGGCAACTTTTGTTTGATCTGGAGAAAGTGCAACCCAATTTCCCAAGTTTGGTGCAATTTTTATTGTTGATTCTGAGCTCAAAGTATACTTTAATAAATCAGAACCAAAAAAATCATTCTCTCCAAAACAGCCATCACCCCCACCAAGTCTGTGGGTATAGTACAAAAAATCTTCATCTTCTGACCACGAAATTGGCCAGGGCATTAAAAATCCTAATCCACTATTAGTGATTATTTGCTCTACTAAGTGATTTTTGTTAGTGTTTGTGTCATAAACTAATAAAGATACACTTCGATGTTCATTACCGCCATTCTGAATGACATTCATCACAACAAGAGCTTGTCGTTTCCCTGATGGAGAAACCAAGCTTTCTTTAATAACAATATTTTCATCTAAAAATGTTTCGGTAGGGGTTGAAAATAATCTGGGTATTGATGTTGGGCTTGATGTTACAGTTGACATTGGTATTATTGTAGGAGTTATTTGTCCTTGGTGAGCTGTTTTTTCAAAGGAACAAGAAACACAATAAGTAATAGCCTGAACCATTTATGCATTTTTATTCCATCCGTTTTTTTAAGAAAAACTCAAAACATTAACTTTTGTTAGTAATTATTTTATTCACTCTTCGCCACATGAAAACAATTCCCCAAATAGAGAATCCTGATCCAATCAATACACCCATAATTAAAGTCGCCATCATGCTAAACGCATCACTGGATTGGATCCAAACCTGAATTCTTCCATCTTCGTACAAAACATAACAACGCAAAATGGTCGATAAGGGTCGTTCAAATCTCACCCCGGCGCTATCAACCACTTTTTCAATAACAGAGGATGATCATCCCATTCCGTGGCACATGCCGAAAGATCAAAATCTGTATCGGGAGTTGTTTTTTCGTCATTCCATTCCTTCTTAAACAGCGTATTGGAATAAACCTCACCTTTATTAGTGCTCAGATAAATAACATCTCCTATGGGATCTTCTAAAGTGGAGTTAATCGTCACTCCCAATATATTACTGGCATCCTATAGCGGACTGATTTCGTATTGTATCCATGGTGTCAAACCATTTCATAATATATACACACCAATTGCTCCTCCCAATATGGAACCGAGCACTGGTACAAAAATGGATACGATTATCAATACTTTTCTTTGTTTGTTATTCAAGAGATTTCCCCTCCCAACAAAAATAATTATACTGAATATCTCTTTTTTTATATTTGGTTTTTCTCCGCGTACTCCGAGCCTCGCGAATTGTGCGCCCCCGAACGGAGTATGTGGGGCCGCGAGAGAAGGGTCTTCTCCGCGTGAGAATGGTTTTCCTGATTACTGATTACTGATTACTGTTTTTCTCCTGTCAATCATAATCAACATCACAAACCCAGCCATCGAAACGAATAACCCTACTGTCAACATGAAAGGCACACCGCCGCTCGTATCCAGCATCAGGCCACCCAGAAAATTGCCAAGCAAACCGCTAATGCCCATCACCATGCCCATCAAAGCCTGACCCTTGTTCTGGTCCGCGCCGCTGATTTTCTCGTTCACATAATACACCGATGCGGGGATGAACATGGCATACGCAAAAAACTGGATGCAGGAAGCCGCTTCAACCCAAAACACACTGGGCGCCAACAGTGTGACAACCGTCTTGATCACAAAAGCCACACCCGAGATCTTCATCAGCAGCCCGGCGTTGCGAATCTTCTTATACAGCAGCGGAAAGAGCGCCATCGCGGGCAGTTCCACAATCGCTGCGATGGAGTTGGCAATCCCCATATCCGCACTGCTGCCGCCCACGTTTTCGATGATCTGGATCATGAAGGTGCTGATCGTTACGTGCGAAAAGAACAAAACCGAAATGCTACCCACAATGGCGATAAAACGCTTGTTGGCTTTTGCGAACTCAAGCAAGCCTGTTGGTTTAACCTCGCCCTCAACGCCGCCTTCGCCGCCTCTTCTGGCTTTTTGAAAACTCAAGACCAAAACCAAGCCCGTCAGCCCAAGCGCGATGTTCACCAGCATGATCACACCGGCGCCGAAATCTTCCACCAGGGCACCCAACACAATCGAGAGAATGGCGAAAGCAAAAGACCCGATGCCCCGCGCCAGACTGAAGTTGATCGGCACACCATTGTTGATATGGTCCATCGACATGGTCGTCACCAGCGGAATTTGCGTGGCAAAAAACACGAGCAGAATCACGTACAAGATGCCCACCCCCAGCACGGGTTTGGGGATGATGAACAGCAGCAGCGCAAAGAGGATCATGCCCAGCAGCATCCCGGCCACAATCGTGCGCAGCGAGAACCTTTTGGTCTTGTCTGCAAAACTCGCCACGACAGGCTGCACCAACAGCCCAAGCACACTCGAGAGCGTGAGTGTCAACCCGACTTGCGAATTGGTAAATCCGCGCGCCAGCAGAAACACCGCGGAATAGGAATAGATGGAGCAGTACCCCATGATGTAGATCGCCTGGATCAAGGAGTAGTGAGTTGTTAGTTTTTTACCCAAATTGTTACTGTCTTCCATAAAACTCCCGATCCAAACGTGCACATCAATTTGAACAATACTTCTATTATAGTTTGGATAAGCCTGCAACTTGTTGCAAAATCGCTTGATTAATTGATCTTTTGAATGTAAACTGTCAATAGTTGAACAACTTTTCAACTATAAGGAATGTTATGACATCCACAATGCTTACCATCCAGACCGCCTGCGAACTGGCAGAACTCTTCGACTCGCTCAGCGACCCCACCCGCCTTCAGATCATTTCTCTGCTTACAGAAGATAACGAGGTCGGCGTTACTGAAATTGTCGCCAAACTCAACCTGAGCAAATCGGCAGTCTCTCACCAACTGCGCGGATTGCGCGACAAGCGCATCATCCGTACGCGCAAACAGGGCCGTAACGTCTTCGTCTGCCTGGATGACCGTCACGTCGCCGAGCTTTTCCAACGTGGCCTCGAGCACATTCAGCATTAGCTACTATTTATTAAAACGCCCTCTTCGGTAGAGGGCGTTTATTTCAACGAATTTGATCTTAGGTCTCAGAAAGTCCTTTTTTATGAAACGACCAAACTATAAATCTCATCGTATGTTACGAATAAAAAGACCAAATCTATTAGACTCTTTTTTAGTATTGTTATCCGGAAGTAAAATAATTAAAACTATTTAGTTGGAACTAATTTCCAGAGTTGACCTGTGGTGGGGCTGGCGCAATCATTCATAAATGCTGCACCGCCAAGAACTGAGTCATCCGCCAATCGATTCCCTTCAAGGCATTTGTTTTCTGCTTCAAGGAACATTGTTTGAAGAGTGTAATAGCCTTCATCAGCGGGAACCACCTTCCAAAGCTGTCCAGTGGTGGGACTCGCGCAATCATTCATAAATGCTGCACCGCCAAGAACTGAATCATCTGCCAATCGATTTCCTTCAAGACATTTGTTTTCTGCTTCGAGAAACATCGTTTGAAGTGAGTAATAGCCTTCGTCTGCTGGAACCAACTTCCAAATCTGACCAGCGGTGGGGCTCGCGCAATCATTCATAAATGCCGCACCGCCAAGAACAGAATCATCTGCCAATCGATTTCCTTCAAGACATTTGTTTTCTACTTCGAGGAACATCGTTTGTAATGTATAGTAACCACTGAATTCTGGAACAGACACTTCGCTTGGAACAATAGCTGTTGGTTTGGCAGAACAAGCGTTCAATCCAATCACTAACACCAACAACATAACAACCCAAATAATTTTTTTCACTTTTTTTCTCCTCATAATAATGGTAATAAGCTAGTAAAAATCTCTATTTTTATAACAAATTATTATTATCCCATAAAAAATCACAAACAGCTTTTTTCATTATTTACAGCAAGAAAAGAATGAAAACAAGCTAAAAAAATGATTTTTTTGGATTCAAAATCATTAACACGCAATAATTACGAGTTTTATAAGATGTCCGGAATAAATTCATTGCGTCGAAAATTAAAAATCAAATTCAGGAGATGAATTCGGTTTTTAAATATCCTATTTCTACATTTTTGTTTTTTACTTAGTTTTATTGATGCTCAACATTACTTTCGTAGTCATACGACACAAACGGACCATTTTTATGTTGTTTAAAAAATGCCCATTTGCCAATACTGTCCCGTTTCGCGGGAAAACCGCCACTCCCCTTCCATTTCGGTCTGCCTATTGAGTAAAAAGGCTTTGCATCTCCAGTTTTTCAACCATTGCCTGCATCTCGCTATCCGTCGGCTTGGACACAAACCGGCTGGCGGCATCCAGCACTTTTGGCAATATATGGATGTCTCCCGCGGAGTTCAGGAACAGCCCTTCATTCCCCAGTACCCAGTGTACGGCCAGGTCAATATCCGCCTGCGCTTCAAGCGGACGGTACCATGTGTTTCTTGTCTGTTTCCGCTCCCCCCACGGTGTATGCACCAGCGACTTGATGGTCTGCACGGCCACGTTCCGCTTCTGGCAGATGGCGAGCAGGTTCAAGAAGTCACTGCGGTACTGCATATTCATCCACATCAGATAGCTGTAAGGCAATAACACGGAATCGAAATCGAAGCGCTCCAACGCTTTGGTGTGCATTGCCGCGGTGGTCAATCCGTGGCCGGTCACGCCAATGAAGCGCACCAGGCCTTCTTCTCTTGCACGGATGGCCGCTTCGAGTGCTCCGCCCGGCCCCATCGCTGTCTGCCACTCGGTCGGTTCAACAAGGTTGTGCAGTTGGATGAGATCCACATGGTCCACATGCAGCCGCTCCAGCGATCGCTTAATCGAATCATATGCCTTATCGGCGGTACGATCCTCGGTTTTGGTCGCCAAAAAGGACGGCCTCTCATGCCGGCTGATCCAGCTTCCGAGATAAATTTCAGCATTGCCGTAGCTGGCAGCCACATCAAAGTGGTTTACGCCGCTGGCCAATGCCAGTTCAATGGATGCGTCCGCGTCGGCTTGAGGCAGATCCCAAAAAGCAGCCGCCCCCAGCAGCACGCGTGAACTCATATGTCCGGTCCGTCCAAATGCCTGTTTTGAAATCATATAATCATCTCCAACAACTAACAGAATAGTCATTCACTACACCCTGATTATGCCATAAACAGCAAGGTTATAAGTAGACTCCCGCAGATTCGAAATCTGCGGGAGTCTAGGCTTGATTCTAGGTTTATTGCTCTTATTTCCGTGTTTTTAATGTATTTCGTGGTTATTTGATTTTTTACTTTTCTTGTGTTTTTCGTGGTTAAGCTTTTGAAGAACTTAACAAGCAACGATCTCTTTGATCAGAAACTCTTTCCCGGGTACGATCTCTATCTTCAGTTTGGTCTCTTCCAGCAGCGTACCGTCCACGGCCGCGGGGTAGCAAGCCTCAAGATAATGCGGCACCACCGGGGATTGATCACCCACCTGCAGTACCAGGGTGTCGATCTTTGTCACCTTGTTTTTGGCGGCAAAACCTTCTACCGAACGGACGATGTTGAACATGATACCTAATTCGTGCACGAGACCTCTACTTCACAAAGATGCGGCTGAATTTCTTGCCGGCAATCTTGATCTTGCGTTTGAGCATTTGCTTGATCACGATCGGTTTCAAATCTTCATAAGCCGCACCCGCTCCGTTATATTCGCGGACAAGTGTGACCGCGTCAAATTTGCATTTGGTGGTGCACATGCCGCAGCCCACGCACAACGCGGTATCCACTATGGTGGCGCCGCATCCCAGGCAGCGCTGCGTTTCTTTCTTCATCTGCTCTTCGGTGAAGGTAGCGCGCAGGTCGCTGAATGCGATCCTGGCTTTTGCTACATCCAGGTGACCAGCTTTCTGGCGGGGCAGGTGATCGTATCCGCCCAGGATCAGGTCGGCGCGATTAAGTGAAGTGTAAACACGATGGCTGCGTCCAATGGTTAAGCTCTGGCCGGGCTGCACAAAGCGGTGGATGGAGATGGCGGCCTGTTTACCCGCTGCGATGGCGTCAATGGCGAACTTCGGACCGGTGACCACATCGCCGCCGGCGAACACATCCGGCTGGCTGGTCTGCCAGGTCAACGGATCAGCCTTGATAGTCTGGTTGCGGTTCAGCTCCGCCGTCGAGCCCTCCAGCAGTGTGCCCCATTCAATGGATTGTCCGATGGAAACCAGCACATGGTCGGCTTCCACGGTAATAGTTTGGTTCTCATCGTAGCTCGGAGCGAAGCGTCCAATTTCGTCAAATACCGAGACGCACTTCATAAATTCCACACCCGTGATTTTGCCGCCGCTGGTGAGGATGCGTTTCGGCCCCCATGAGTTATTAACCTTAATCGCCTCGGCTTCAGCTTCTTCGACTTCATCATCCAGCGCTGGCATCTGTTTGCGGTTTTCAAGGCAGTACAGATCCACACTGGCCGAACCCACACGCACGGCGCTTCTGGCCACATCGATGGCCACGTTACCGCCGCCGATCACAATGACCTTGCCCTTGAGTTCGACTTTCTCACCCAGGTTGATGCTGCGCACGAAATCCACGCCAGAAACCACCCCTTGCGCGTCTTCACCTTCGATGCCGAGCTTGCGTCCGCCCTGGGCGCCGATGGCCATGTAGAAAGCCTTGTAGCCTTGTTTGCGCAGATCGTCCAGGCTGGCGTCTTTGCCGACTTCAAACCCCAGTTTGAACTCCACACCCAGGTCTTTCAGGATTTCGATTTCGGCATTAACCACAGTCTTCTCAAGTCGGAATGAAGGAATGCCCAAAGTCAGCATGCCGCCGAGGGCGTTCTGTTTTTCGAATACGGTCACTTTGTAGCCGTCAATTGCCAGGTAATAAGCGCAGGAAAGTCCCGCAGGGCCGGCGCCG
>PNNU01000010.1 GCA_013824385.1 Anaerolinea sp. | reverse complement strand
AATTCAAGCGCGCGGCAACTTATTCCTTTGACGCCAAAAAATATGATTTTGAAAAAGTATTCGAACTGGCAGTTGAAGGCGGCGCGGATGATGTAAATGAAGATGACGGCGAGATCAATGTTGTGGCACCTGTTGAATGCTTCAAAACGCTCAATGATCGTTTCAGAGCAGCCAATATGATGCCTGATGAAGCCGGGTTGAGCATGATCCCCACCAACGAAATGGAATTAGGTGTCGAAGACACACTTCAGGTTTTACGCACCATTGAAAACCTCGAAGAGTTGGACGATGTCCAAAACGTGTATTCCAACCTCAAAATCTCAGATGCAGCAATGGCGGCTCTCGAATCCGAGTAGGCTCGATGCTGGCATTGGGAGTGGATCCTGGCACTGAAACGACCGGATATGCGATCGTTGAAGAAGATGAAATCGGAAGTTTACGCGCTGTAAAATATGGTGTGATCAAGACCTCTCATACCGAAACAGCCGAAAAACGTTTACAGATCATCTTTAAAGAAATGAGTGAGCTTATTAATCTCCACCGACCTCAAACTGGCGCGGTGGAGAAATTGTTTTTCCAGAAGAATGTAACCACCGCACTGGCAGTAGGTCAAGCAAGGGGAGTGATCCTTCTGGCAATGGCTGAAGCGGGGGTGGAGATTGCCGAATATTCCCCCCAGGAAGTAAAATTGGCAGTGACCGGTTATGGTGCTGCTGAAAAACGACAGGTACAGATTATGGTGCAAACCATGTTGTCACTTGAAGAACTTCCCAAGCCGGATGATGCTGCTGATGCACTGGCAATCGCTATTTGTCACTTGCACTCCATCGGCTACAAAAAAAGGCTGGCGCAATAGAATGGATATCATCACTAGTACTGCCAATCCGCAAATCAAACTGATCCGAAAACTTAGGGATAGGAAATATCGTGTTGAAAGCGGTCTGTTCTTTCTGGAAGGTATCCGCATCGTGATTGAAGCGCTGGAAGCCGGTCAATGGATCACGCAGTTGATTGTAGCGCGGGATTTGTTAGGCAGTGCCAAAGCTGTTGAAGTTGTAGAAGAAGCTGAATGCAAGAGCGTTCCGATTCTCGAAGTAAGCAAAGAAGTCTTTGAATCCATATCTGGCAAAGACGGACCGCAAGGACTGGCAGCAGTGGCGCAACAAAAATGGACTGAACTTGATGAAACAACCTGCCCCACTAACGGTATCTGGATTGCCTTGTATCAAGTGGCAGACCCTGGCAATCTGGGGACGATTCTGCGCACTTTGGACGGCATGGGCGGTGCAGGCGTGATCCTGTTGGATCATTGCACCGATCCCTACGACCCTTCAGCCATTCGGGCCAGTATGGGGGCAGTATTCACCAAACAAATTATTAAAGGTACCACACAGGGTTTTATAAGGTGGGTCAAAAAGAACAAACTACAAGTCACTGGCACATCAGACGCTGCAGCAACAGATTATCGCAAATATCACTTTCCAACCAATGGCATATTATTGATGGGCAGTGAACGTGAAGGATTACCCGAACCATTGGCAGCCATCTGTGAAGACGTTGTGTCGATCCCGATGTTAGGGAATGCAGATTCACTCAACCTGGCCGTTGCTTCTTCCATAGTCTTGTATGAAATCGCCTGGCAGCACCAGCAGACAAAGTGAAAGGTTCATTATGATCGCATCCATTGAAGGTAATGTAACCCAGGTATTGGACGACAGCATCGTGGTCACTGTCTCAGGCATCGGATTCAGAGTATTTGTACCGTCCAATGTCAGCCGTGATGTTGAACTGCATCACGTCATTGCTCTTTTCACTTATCTGGTGGTAAAAGAAGATTCATTAACTCTGTTTGGCTTTGAATCCATCGAAGAACGGGATATGTTTGTAATGTTATTGAGTACCAATGGGGTGGGTCCACGAACGGCACTCGCTATTCTTTCCACCTTATCCCTGGATATTGTATGCAATGCTGTGATCCAGGAGCAGGCAGATGTATTCAGCCGGGTATCCGGTGTTGGCAAGAAGACGGCGCAAAGCATCGTGCTTCAGCTTCAGGGCAAGGTCAAAAAAGGATCAGGATCACCGCTTTCAACAATTAGAGACGTGGATGCCGATGTGATCGATGCGCTCACCAGCCTCGGTTATAGCGTGGTTGAGGCGCAGACTGCACTGCAAATGATCCCCAAAGATGCACCAACTGATCTCGAATCAAGGGTTCGTATGGCACTGCAATATTTTTCTTGAGATAGGGCAGGTGTGCAACTCGCGGTAAATTCATTATTGGCAAAATTAGCAATATTATGAAGTAAAATAAAGCAATAGTTATCCATACTTGGTTAACTCATTGGGTATGATTTATTTCTGATTGAATTTATTTATAGAATTCACAGATAAAAACAACAATAAAGCATTAAGGAAATCACAATTATGGCAGGCATTACAAGAGACCTGGGTATCGACCTGGGCACATCCAATACAATATTTGCAGAAGGAACGCAAATCCTTTTGCAGGAACCTACCATCGTGGCTATTGTCATTGATGAGGATAAAATGGTTGAATGGGGGCAGGCCGCGAAAAACATGGAAGGTCGTGTTCCTGATACCATGGAGGTTGTGCGACCCCTTCGCCACGGTGTGATCGCGGAATATGAAGTTACCGAGACACTTCTCAAATACCTGACTAAAAAGGTGTGCGGACCGATGCGGTTATTCCGCCCGCGTATGATGATCACCGTTCCATATGGCGTTACAAGCGTGGAAGGCAGAGCCGTCCACGAAGCGGGGATTGGCGCCGGTGGTCGTGAAGTTTATTTGGTACCGCAGCCGCTAGCCGCAGCCTTGGGCGTTGATCTGCCAGTAGGTACTCCATCAGGCAACATGGTTATCAGCCTGGGCGGTGGTGTCAACCAGGTCGCCATCATCAGCTTAAACGGTATTGTTTCAGGTGACGCGGCCCGCACGGGCGGCCAGGAATTGGACGAAGCCATTGTCAATTATGTGCGCAAACGCTTTGGTGTGATCATTGGAGCACCCACCGCAGAACACGCCAAGATCACCATTGGTGCTGCCACTCCTCAAGACCAGCAGTTATCTCTTGAAGTGCAGGGTCAGGATCAAGTCACCAGCCTGCCCAGACCGGTTGTGCTCACCACCGACGATATTGTTGAAGCGGTTCAAGAACCACTGACTGAACTTGTAAAAGTGATCAAAAAAGTCCTTGAGCGCACGCCTCCTGAGCTTGTCTCAGACATCATTGACCGTGGTGCGGCCATGTGCGGCGGCGGATCGCTGCTGCGTGGTGTGGATAAGTTCCTGACGCGCTCAATAGGCATCCCTGTGTACATGGTCGATAATCCGCTGACCTGCACGGTGGAAGGTGCTGTCAAAGCCCTTGAAATGAAAGATCTGCTCAAAAGAAGTCTTGCTTCTGGATAATAAAAACAGAATCGGAAATCTTAAAACAGATTTCCGATTCTTTCACTAATAAGGGTAGACTCCCGCGGTTATTAAAACCGCGGGAGTCTTATTATCTAGGGTTTGATTTTATTATTGATTTACGATTTCAGAAGGTTCAGACGATTAATCTAATCTCTTCTGGATGATCTTCCGGTCAACAAAAATACATAATAGAGAACAGTCGTCACTGCTTGCAGTGCGCCCGCCACGTAAGTCCAGGCCGCGGCATCAAGCACTTTGCTGACACCCTCGTTCTCGCTTGAGTAAATGATGCCAGATCCTGACAGCCAGGCTTTGGCGCGGTTGCTTGCATCCAGTTCAACAGGCAGGGTGATCAGTGAAAACACAGCCGTGATGGTAAAGAGTGCAAGACCAGCCCACGCGATCGTGGTGCCAACCTGCGAGGATAAATAGAGGCCAACCATGAAGATAATGGGTCCCAGCCAGCTTCCGATCTGTACAGAGGGTACCATGAAGCTTCTGATCTTCAGTGGACCGTAATTCTCCTGATCTTGAAGTGCGTGTCCGCTTTCGTGGGCGGCCACACCGGCTGCCGCCACACTGGGGCTGCGGTAAACACCTGTGCTCAAGCGCAGCACCTTTTTGGAAGGATCATAGTGGTCGCTGAGATTACCGCTGACTTCTTCGATCTGTACGGAGTTCAAGCCGTTGCTGTCGAGCATGCGGCGGGCCACTTCCGCGCCGGTCAAGCCGGTGGTGGTACCCACCTTGGAATATTTGTTAAAAGCTCCCTTCACCTTGGCCTGCGCCCATAAACCAAGCAGCAGGGCAGGCAAACTGAAGAGAAGATAAAGTCCGTATCCACCAAAGTACATTTTTTACTCCTTAAAACTCTTTTTCAATTGTTAAAATGTTAACACAGCCTGATGAATATAGTATTAGAAGATTATCAGCGAAATATAAACATCCTGCTACTCAATTACTTAAATTCAAGGTACAAGAATAATCTTTGGGCATCAAAATGAGCTTGAATTCAATTCATACCTAATATATAATTAATTATGTAATTTAGAGGGAGGCTAATATCGACTCAATTTATGTTTTCATTGATAGTTAGAATTTGAATCTTGGTGTCAAAAAAGATATCGTTAAAAACAATATCCTGATATATCAGGGGTGGGAACTGAATTTTAAAAAATTCTTCTTCTATCTAAAGAATAAATATGGTGTGTCCAAACAATTCCTATTTATTGGTCGCGTTAAAGGGAATGAAAAGCTATACAAATCATTAAATTCGATTGGTTATATCATAATATTTAAACCCACTATTCAAAACAAAGATGGTGAGGTTAAAGGTAATGTCGATGCAGAATTAGTATTACATACTATGATTGAATATCCAAATTATGATAAGGCGATCATTGTTTCAGGTGACGGAGATTACCATTGCTTGATTGAGTATCTTCATCAGAAGGATAAGCTGAAGCATGTTTTGATCCCCAACAAAAATCAATTTTCGAGCTTGCTAAGAGAATTTAGCAATTATCTTATTTTTATCAACGATATCAAACAGAGCCTTAAATAAAATTGACTGGTATTCGCGGTCGGTCGAAACCTTAGGCTATTCCAGTCATCATGATGCACTTATAGTACACTTGTATAAACTGATTGTCAATGTGGTTTTGTTCAATTTATATTAATTCCATATAAAAAACTCCCCTACAGGGAGTCGGTAAAAAGTGGTGCAGCTTTGCTTATAGGAAGTGTCCCCGGTGGGATTCGAACCCACACCAACGGCTTCGGAGGCCGGCACGCTATCCATTGCGCCACGGGGACGAACCGCTTTATTTTACCATTGAAAAACGGTTCGTCCTTTATATTCTGAGATATTCCCTTTATACAAGGTTAGTAAAAAATTTTTATTTTATGATATTAGCAATATCAATAAAATGGTTCGTCCTTTTTTATTCAACTGTCTTTTCAACGACAATGTTGAAATTGGCCGCCAGGGCTGCTATGGCGCCGACCGCTGCCCATACTGGCAGCAGTAGTGTTCCAATAACACCCACAGTCATGGGAATTTCAATATAGGTGGCGCCTTTTTCATCCTTGATGATGATGCGGCGCACGTTGCCTTCATGGATGATTTCCTTAATCTTTGAAATAAGGGCTTCACCGTCTACCCGGAATTCTTCGGTTCTTGTATTTTCAGTCATTTTTATCCTCGATTAAATCAATATGTAAAATATACGATTTTTTGAGGGATTGGTTTCATGCTACTGTTTGGTTAACACCCAGGTACGCGGAAACTCGAAACTGCCATCCGTTTTTACTCCGAAATCTGCAGTGGATTCAACGGCTTCCAGGTTCAACGGTCCGTAGATATGAGGAAACAATTCTTCTCCACCGATCAGGTTTTCAAACACCAGTCTGGAGGTCAGTTTATCCGGGTTGATTCCCAAAATCAACAATCCGGTTTGACCTGCATAATAGCGTTCGCCGACACCCACAATCTGGTTCATTTTGGAACAGTGGATGAACCCGTCAGCTTCAAAACCTTCAGGCAGATAACGGCCGTCTTCCTGGCCATTTTTCCATGCAGTTGGGTTTGTAATATGGTAGATCATTTTTAGCCTCTCACAAAATGCGGAATATCGTTCGGTAGTGCAAGCGAAAGTTCAACCAGACCTGACATCTTGCCATCCACATACCACGGACATTGGTATATCAGTTTCTTAATACCGTTTTTCTCAATGGTGTAGATGTTCACCTCTTCCGATTTCATCATCTCCAGGATCATCCTTTTTGATTTTTCAGAGTGGCAATCCAGCAGAGATTTTCCGATCAAGGTCTTGCCGCCGTCCTTAGAAAAAGTCAGCGCTGATTTTTCATTCATATCAAGCACAATGCCTTTTTCGTCGCAAACGGTAATTGCAAATGGAACTTCGTTAAACCAGTTTTGAGTGCTCATGAGGTCTCCAGTTAATCAGGTTGATTGATCAGATTGCAAATGGTATCAAAAAGTTCGGTTTCATTAACGATGGAATAAATATGTCTGCGGATCTCGGGGGAAGTGAGGTATCCGCGCAGATAATGGGTGAGATGTTTGCGAAACAGCACAATACCGATTTTGCCATAATGCTCTACATTGAGATGGAGATGCATCTCAATCACGCGAAGTAACTCAGTTTTAGATTGCTCTTCACGCCGCGATCCACTGAATATCCACGGGTTGCCGAGTGCGGCGCGGCCGATCATGACTGCATCACAGCCGGTTTGTGCCATCATACGCTCAGCGTCCGCCAGGCTTTTAACATCCCCGTTGCCGAACACCGGAATATTGAGTTGGGCTTTAACCTCGGCGATGGCATCCCATTTTGCAGTACCTGAAAACTCCTGTTTGCGATTGCGGGCATGTACGGCAATTGCACTGGCGCCGCTTTCCTGGATGATACGTGAGGTTTCAAGATAATTCAAGGTTGTGACGTCCCAGCCGAGTCTGATCTTGGCAGTGATGGGCACATCCAGGTGTTTGACAAAGCTTTCGATGATCTGACCGATTTTCAAAGGATCCTTGAGCAAGCCTGCACCAGCACCTCGGTTGGCCACGTTACGGGCAGAACATCCCATGTTGATATCGATGTAATCCGGGTTGCGCTCACGCAGTTTAAGTGCTCCCTCCAACATCCGTTCAGGGTTGTCATCAAAGATTTGATAGGCAAACGGTCTTTCGGTTTCAGAGAAAGTGATCTGGCTGATCAGGTGGGGATGCCCTTGTTTGATGTCGATGGTGTTGATAAATTCGGAAATCGAGATGCACGACCCGAATTGACGTGCAATAAAACGCATGGGTAAATCGGAATAACCGTCCATGGGGGCTAAAATCAACCTGCCGTGGATGGGAATATTGCCAATTGAAAAAGTAGTTGCGGTATGATTAAAGCTCATGGTGGAAAGGATTACTCGTCATTCTATGAGAAGATTAGATAAAAAAAGCCTATTGCGCGTAGTCATTTTTATACTGGCTCTTCTGGAAGGTTTGGTGTTGGTTGGTTGCACGAACCAACCAGTTAATCAGCCATCGACAGCACTTGAAAATACGCCTGGGGCAGTGGATACAACAACACCTACAGCCACCGAGCAGCCTGTTGCAACTTTAACAAACACACCACAGCCTGACCCAACCCAGAAACCAATTTCCGTTGAGAGAACTGCTTACAATTTCACAGTTGATCTCGATTATAACAAGCATCATCTTGTTGTGCGGCAAACCATCCAATATCAGAATAATACGGGGCAGGCTTTGACTGAAATCAAGCTAGTAGTCCCGCCTAATGCAAAAGCAAACGTTTTTTCTTTGACCTCAATATCCGGGGATGCTGGTATAGCAGATTATTCTTTGGAGGGCGTCACGTTAACGATTCAATTAGACCATGCACTGGCTATTGATGACAGCATTTCCATTGCGATTGATTACGAATTATCACCCAAGCTCCAGGGAGGAGTTCTGGGATATACCGCCAAACAGATAAATATTTCAGATTGGTATCCATTTGTGCCACCCTACGATGCGACAAATGGATGGATCATCCATCAGCCGGCCGAAGTTGGGGAATACCTGGTGTATGATTCCGCGGATTTTGATCTCATACTCAATCTGGTGGATGCAGCAGGTCTGGTCGTCGCCAGCAGCACGGAAGTTGCTCCACTTGATCTCGACAGCTTTAAAATGGTTCAAAAGGATTCCAGAGGGATCACATTCTCTGTTAGCGATCAATACACCGTGGTGACCAATACAACCAGCGGCGTCACCGTCAAAGGCTATGTTTTTGCTGGGGATGAAGCCGCCGGCCAGGCTTCTGTGGATTACACCGCCAGCGCGATTCAGTTGTATTCAGAACTGTTTGGTGTGCCTTATCCACATCAAACCATGAGTGTGGTCGAAAGCGACTTCCCTGATGGCATGGAATATGACGGGCTGTACTATCTCAGTGATTTTTATTTTAAACTTTACGATAGCACGCCGCAAAATTATCTGGCGCTGCTTTCAATCCACGAAACTGCTCATCAGTGGTGGTTTGGTATCGTCGGCAATGATCAGGCACTCGAACCCTGGCTGGATGAATCCCTGGCAACTTACAGTGAATACCTCTATATTGAACGCTACTATCCCGAACTGGCAAATTGGTGGTGGCAGTACCGTGTGGAGTACTACAAGCCTGCTGGCAGGGTTAACCTGACCATCTACGACCAATCCGATCTGCGCGTCTACATCAATGCCGTTTATCTTCAGGGAGCCACACTGATTCATCAACTGCGGGGAGCTATTGGCGATGATATCTTTTTCAGCGGAATAAGTAACTATGTCAAATTATATAATCATCAAATCGCAACATGGCATGATTTTACAAATGAATTAATTAATCCAGCTACTGATTTAACCGACAAATTATTGCAACAATATTTCATACCGTAATGATATGAGATGCAAAATAAATGAGAAAAGAATTAATTACCAAACCTTAATCCTTTTTTCACAGATTATTTACGATTTTTCAGATCATTAAAATTGCGCAGACATAATCATACTGTTATACTTTTTAGTAATGTTCAAAAATGTAACCCTTTTCTAAAGTTAATTTACCTGGCTATCGTCTGAATAATCTAATGATTCAATGAGTAAATAAATTCCCAAACTGGAATAAGGAGATTATTAACATGAAGGATTTATTAAACCAGGAGTATGAAAAAGCTAGATTATTGCTTAGAAGCGATAAAAAAATGGATGGGTTTCATGATCTGGTTGAGTTAAATAATATTTGCCTTCATGCAGATGCAACAATGGATCTCATTTTTTCTGGTCTCTCTGAAGAATTTATAACTCCCAATCTGCAGAAAATGAAAGAAACATATTCAAAAAACTGTAAAAGCTTACGATCATACGAGAACATTTCAATAAAAGAGTTCAAAACGTTTGAAGAATTGCAATATACAGTCTTTAAGATTGATGGTTCAAACGCCTGTTTGTACGATAGAAAAAATAAAGAATTTTCAGAATTTGTTTATAACAAGAGTGTCCCAATTGTTGAGAGCCTAAGTTTTTATCACAATATCCGAAATCAATTTGAACTACAAAAGATAATTGAGTCTTCAAAAGGGCAGATCTATCTTCAATATGATAATTTTGAAGAATTTTGTGCCCTTTTGCATTTGATTGATTTTGCACAGTGGATTAAAGAAGATAAGAAAATCACATTTCTTTTTGGAGATCAAAAGAGTTTTATTAATAGTTCCATACCCTACGCCTATGTACTTCCAAAGAATTTTAATCCAAGAATAATTGTGGTGGGGCATGGCGAGAGATTTGAAACTTACAAAGAACAAATCAATAATCATTACAATGTTATTGCCTTTACCGATTTTGATGACAACGCCTCCCCGGATATGTATTCACTTGATGAAATTCAAGGGGGGAAGATTGATTTCGATTATTTAATGGTTCCTGCGGATATCAGTGATGAAAAGTTGGCATCTCTGATAAAGGATTACAAAATCTCAACTGCAAAAATACTTGTTGATGAATATGACGCTGATCCTTCACTTATAAAGACCTTCAGTCAATCTAATGAGGATATTGTTGTCATCTGGGTTTTACAGAAACTGGGGATCGATATTAAAAATTTACAGTACCTTGAACTTGGAACGAATCATCCAGTAAAACTCAATAACACTTATTTATTATCCAAATATGGAGCGCATGGCGTTTTGGTGGAACCGAACCATAACCTTGAAAATATCATCAGAGTTATGCGAAAAAACGACAGGCTATATGTCAATGCCATCAGTACAAAAGAAGGAACCGCTGAATTTTTCCAAACCAGTTCAAATGAACTTGGAACAATTTCATATGACAAGTTGGATACCAATTATCTGCAACAATTTCACGAATTTGATGTTAAAGAATCCTACATGGTCAATCTGATTACAGTCAACAGTATCCTTGAGAATATGGAAAAAACACCGGAGGTATTCTCCATCGATATTGAAGGCCTTGATCTGGCAGTTCTCAAGACCATGGATTTTGAAAAATATAGACCAATGCTCATTATTGCCGAGTTGGTTGCATGGGGCAGTAAACACCAGGAAGGGGATGAAATTGTGGAATTCCTTACTGCCAAAGGTTACCACTGCCTTTATCGAAACAACACCAATGGAGTCTTTGTAACCAAAGAATACACGGAAGCCATTGGTCCTCTGCCGAATCAAATCACTATTAACCGGTAAATGTATTAGTGCGATGTTATAAAAGACGAGTTGTACTCTTGCAACTCGTCTTTTATTATGGAGCATATGCATAGAATCTTCCTTTGAAAATTGAAAAGGAAGAATATTCGTGGCAGAAGAATATCAGTGGGTTGACTTTTTCTGAGTTTCACACCAAAGTGAAAAATGAAGGAGCAAGAATTTTTGATTGACTACCTTGGCGGCTTACCTCACGTCAATTTTTCACCTTGACATATAGAACAAAAGAACTAAAATATTATTACTTGAACAATAAAATCGAAATGGATTTGCACATAAATTCAATTGTTTGTATCCAACCAAAGTATTATCTTTATCTGCTCTAAAAATTGCTGCAAAGCTAAATATTAGCGATTTTGACGACCAATCAAGCTTAAAAGCATTCGAATTATTCGTTTTCAATATTTTCTTAATACAAATACGAATAACGTTACAGATCACGGTTCACAAATCACGGTTCACGGTTCATGATTCACGATTCACCAATCACTAATCCCTGCTCTTCCCCCCTCTTGACAAAGAACAAATGTTCTATATAATAAAGATATGGAACATGAATTGCGCTCTGAACTGGCTTTACCGCTCGCCAACGAACTGCTGGTCGTTTTCGGCCCGCACGCCGGGGGCAGACGCATGTTGGATCTTTCCGCCCGCCTGACCCTGCGCGGACCCGTCTACATGCTCGATTGCGGCAACCGCAGCAACATGTACCATGTCGCCAAGGAGCTGCGCACACTGACCGGCGACCCGGTTGGCATGCTCAAGAATATTCGTCTCTCACGCGCCTTTACCTGCTACCAGGTACTTTCACTGCTTGAAAAACTTAAACCGGAAGCGGGGGTGCCGGTTTTGGTCCTCGATCTGCTCAGCACCTTCATGGATGAAAGCGTGCACCTCGACGAAAGCGTCATGCTCTTTGAAAAAACACTGGCCTGCATGCAGCGCGCCAGCCGGGTGGTTCCGGTGGTGGTCAGCGCCAAGCCACTGCTCTCCATTTCCAGTCCGCGCCTGGTGCTGCTGGGCATGCTCAAACAGCAGGCCACCCACATCTGGGAGGAGCTCTCCCTCGATCCGCCGCCTCCCGTTGAATATCAGCCCGCGCTGTTCCCCGGGGCGCTGCTGCCAAGGGAAGGCAGGTAGCCATGGGTAGAACCATCCAATCTGCGACCCAGACCTGGGTTGAAGAAGACATGGCCCTCAGGCGTTTTGTGCGTGCGCTGCGCAAGAGCGACCAGGTCTTGATCGATGAATTGATCGCCCTGTCGCATTCGCACGTTGCCGAGGCCTCCTACGCCAGCAATCTCTACCCGATGGATATCTACCTCGTCTCCATGCTGCTGGAGCTCTACAAGAAGGTCAAACAGCTTGAATTGAAACTGGAGCAAAACGGCGTGCTGCCGGTCACAGAGGTCAATCCCTCGCGCGGATTAGTCTCACTGCTTGAACTGGTCAACCAGGAGGAAGACGCTCTTGCCGACGAAGAGCAGGCGTCCGCCTCTCTTGAAGAGGACGAGGACGCCCCCGCCGAATACGTGGACCTTCAGGAAGGCGCCTGAAATGTCCATCCAATTCCGCGGCTGGCTGCTCGATCTTTACGAAGACGCCGCAGACGGCGTGCGGCTGTGGATCATCTCCGAAGAAGGCGAGCGACTTTGCCTGAAGCAGCCCATGCCGATCACCTTTTACGCTGCCGGCGAAGCCGAGCAGCTGCGCGCGCTGTGGAAGTTTCTGCGAAAGCAGCCGGGGGTACTCTCGCTCAGCCGCGAGACCCGGCGCGACGTCTTTCTGCCCGCGCCCATCCCGGTGCTGCAGGCGGTGATTGACAACCCCATCCGCCAGACGCGGCTCTTCCGCGAGGTGCAGAAACAGTTTCCGCATCTCACTTATTACGATTCCGATATCAGTGTCACCACCCGGCACGCAGCCGTCTGGGGTACTTTTCCCATGGCCTTCTGCGAAATCGAAGCGGACAGCGATAACAATCTTCAGTCACTGCGCGTACTCAATACCCGCTGGGATCTTTCCCCTGTGTTTCCCGTCTTCCGCATGCTCGCCATTGAGCCGGATTGCGACCCGGTGCGCGGCACGCCCAAGGCCCTCAAACTGCACTTCCAGCAGAGGCAAAAGTCCCTTTCATTGGAGGACCCTGCGGAGTTGGTCACACGTCTGAATGGTATTCTGGACGAGTTTGACCCCGATTTCATCCTCACCCAGTGGGGCGACAACTGGCTGATCCCTGAACTGTTGAAGCTGGCCGAAGAGACCGGCGAGCCAGTGCACCTCAACCGTGACCGTGACCGTGAGGTGCACTGGCAGAAAGAACTGACTTACTTTTCTTACGGGCAGATCATCTACCGCGGCGAAGAAGCGCATCTTTTTGGTCGCTGCCACATTGATCAGCGCAGTGCCATGATGTGGAAGGATTACGCCCTCGACGGCGTGCTCGAATCGGCGCGCGTCACCGCCCAATCCATTGAACGCGCCGCGCGCGTCTCGCCGGGGTCGGGCATCTCGGCCATGCAGATGCTCACCGCGCTTGAACATCAAATATTGGTCCCTTGGCATAAGCAGCAGGTCGAAGAGTTCAAATCCGGCATGGATCTCATCCAGCGCGATCGGGGCGGGCTGATCTACCAGCCCATTGTCGGCTTGCATTCGGATGTGGGTCAGATTGACTTTATCTCGATGTACCCGGCCATCATCATCAAGGGCAACATCTCTCCCGAGGTGCCGCTGCCCAACGGCATCGTCCCCGCCAGCGACGAACTGGGGGTGGTGCCGCTGACCCTCAAACCGCTCTACGAAAAACGGGTCGCGCTCAAGCTGAACCAGGCCAACCTGCGTAAAGGGGATCCGATTGCCAAAAGGGATTCTGCGCGCGCGTCGGCCTTGAAATGGCTGCTGGTGGTGTGCTTTGGATTTTTGGGCTACAAGAATGCGCGCTTTGGGCGCATTGAGGCGCACGAGGCGGTCACCAACGGCGGCCGTGAGGTGCTCATCCGCGCCAAGGAGATTGCCGAATCCATGGGCTTTGAGGTGCTGCACCTCTTTGTGGATGCGCTGTGGCTCAAAAAGCCCGGTGCGGTCAATAAACACGACTTTCAAGACGTATTGAACGAGATCACCGAACAGACCGGTCTGGGGGTCTCTTTGGATGGCGTCTACCGCTGGGTGGCCTTTCTGCCATCGCGCGCCGACAGCCGCATTCCGGTGGCCAATCGCTATTTTGGCGTCTTTCAAGACGGCTCCTCCAAAGTGCGCGGCATTGAGGTGCGCCGCCGCGATACACCTCCGTGGGTGAGTGAGACTCAGACGCGCATGATGGATACCCTCGCCAAGGCGTACAGCATGGAGGCGCTGCCCGAGAGGTTGAACGAGGCCTTTCAACTCTTCCGCGGCGCGCTGGCAGATATGCGCGAGGGCCGTGTGCCGGTCGAAAAGCTGGTGGTCACCTGCCGTATCACCCATGAGTTGGAAGCCTACAAATCGCCCACACCGGCGGTGCGTGCAGCCAAACAACTGCTTCAACTGACCGGCAAGCGCGTGCGTCCGGGCCAGAAGATGCGCTTCATCTACACCCGCGGCGAGCAGGATGTAAGCGCATGGGAATCTACCGAAAAACTGGATTCCTCGCGGCTGGATAAGGACAAATACATAGAATTGATGGCAAGGGCGGCTTCAAGCGTGCTTTACCCGTTTGGCATCGAGATCGAGGAATTGAAACAATGGGCACACTCCGCTACAATTACGTTGCCATTAAAATTCGAAAGGCAGGAAGCTCATGTGCGGCCGATTTGCAATCATGTACGATCCGGAAGAGTTAAAAGACATGCTGGGGTTGGCGGACGTGCCAGCCGACCTGCAGCCTAACCCGAACGTCTCCCCAGGGGATGGAGTGGCGGTGGTTACCGACGGCTTGAAACGCACGGTTGATTTCTTCAGGTGGGGCTTGGTGCCGAGTTGGGCAAAAGATATCTCTATTGGGAATAAGCTCATCAATGCCAGGGCTGAGACACTGGTTGAAAAACCTTCTTTCCGCAACGCTTTTGCCAGACGCCGTTGTTTGATTCCCGCCAGTGGATTCTACGAGTGGCGCGCGGAGGGCGGCCGCAAACAGCCCTATTTGTTCCAACTCGCGGATCATAAGGCCTTCACTTTTGCCGGGTTGTGGGAGCACTGGGAGGATAATCAGGGCAACGAACTGTTTTCATGCACCATTATTACCACTGCACCCAATGCAATGATGGCTGAGTATCATGACCGCATGCCGGTGATCTTTGATGCTGATAACTGCTGGGCGTGGCTTGAAGACAAACCGGTTAAGGAATTGCAGCCGTTGCTGTTATCCTATCCGGCTGAGAAAATGGCAGCCCCAATTCAGATGAATCCACTTGATTTGCGCAGAATCGATAGGTAGAAAACCACGGTTATCAGTATAATTATCCAATCATTAAGTATGGAGTTAAAAATGTTGGATAAATCGAAAATTGCAATCATTGGCTATGGTGTCATGGGGAAGGCAATTGTCTCCAGTTTGATCAGTGATGGAAAAGTAAAGCCTGAGAATCTGATCGTTGTGGAACCAACCCCTGATCGTTTGGAGGTCCTTCAACAGGAATTTGGAATCAAGGGATATGCAGACAGCACCGATGTGATCGGTCAAGCCGATATCGCTATTTTGGCTGTCAAACCTCAAGGGTTGAGTCACCTCTCAAAATCTGTAAAAGGGAATATCAAAACGGATACCCTGGTGATATCGATTATGGCTGGTGTATCTCTGGCCACATTGATTGAAAAAATTGGGGTGGAGCAGGTGATCCGTGCAATGCCAAATACCCCGGCTCAAATTGGCATGGGTATTACTGTTTGGGTGAAGACACCGCAGGTTGATGAAGAAAAGAAAGCAATGGCTACACAGATCCTCCAGACACTGGGGGAAGAAGTCTTTGTCGAGGATGAGGGTTATCTCGATATGGCTACTGCTTTATCCGGTTCGGGTCCGGCTTATGTTTTTCTGTTTATGGAATCTATGATTGATGCCGGCGTGCATATGGGCTTTCCACGGCGTATAGCCGAAAAATTGGTTGCCCAAACCGTCCGTGGGAGTGCTGAATTCTTCATACAAAACCACGAACATCCCGCCCGGCTGCGTAATGACGTCACTTCTCCCGGCGGAACATCCGCTGAAGCGTTGTATTACCTTGAGAAGGCAGGTTTCAGAACGGCGATCTCACGAGCCATATGGGCTGCCTATGAACGTTCAACAGAACTCGGCAAGGGTAAAAGTAAACTGGTTGTTGACGACAAGAACAAACCAGAATAAATCAATCGAGGATGAATATGGATCGCACATCAATCATTGAATCAATAAAGAAGAATCCTGAAATTGAAGTTCTTATAGTTGGAGCCGGTATTAACGGTGCAGGCACATTTCGTGATCTGGCACTCAACGGCGTCAATGTTTTGTTGATTGATAAAGGAGATTTTTGTTCTGGTACTTCCGCAACTTCTTCTCACATGGCGCACGGCGGCATCCGCTATCTCGAAAATGGAGAGTTTCGCCTGGTGGAAGAAGCTGTGGCAGAACGCAACCGCATGATCGAGAATGCGCCACATCTGGTTCAACCATTGCCAACTGTGATCCCGATCTTTAAGGTATGGTCAGGATTGTTAAATGCTCCTTTGAAATTTGTAAATCTTCTGGATCGACCCTCTGAACGTGGCGCAGCAGTCATTAAGATTGGTTTGATCTTCTACGATTCATTCACGCGTAAACAGAAGACTGTTCCGCGGCACAAATTCTTTGGGCGAAGCGAAGCTTTGGCGCGCTATCCATTTTTGAATGACAAGATCAAATATGCTGCCCTTTATTACGACGGACAGCTTCTTTCTCCGGAACGTATGACCGTTGAGATCATCCTGGATGGTGAGGACGAAGGCGATCATGCCAAAGCCTTGAACTATGCCTCTTTCAACAAAGTTGAAAATGGGCAGGTTGTGATCAAAGATGAAGAGACTGGGGAACTCCTCTCAGTCAAACCGAAGGTCATCATCAACGCCGCCGGTCCGTGGATTGATTATGTAAACGGAAGTGCCGGAGTGAATACCAAATACATTGGTGGTACCAAGGGTTCGCATCTCGTTATCAAGAATGATGAATTACGCAAAGCAGTCGGTGAATCCGAATTCTTCTTTGAAAATAAAGATGGACGTATCGTTTTATGCCTGCCTTTCTACGATAAGGTGATCATCGGCACCTCTGATCTTCCCATCGATAATCCGGATAACGCGCGCTGTACGCCTGAAGAAGAAGATTATTTCATTAATTTGGTCGATCGTGTGTTTCCGACTGTCAAGATCACCCGCGATCAAATTGTTTTCCGCTTCTCTGGTGTAAGACCGCTGGAATACCAACATGCCAAGACCACCGGCCAGATTACACGTGATCACAGTATCAAAGAAGACACCATCCAAGGTCTGCCGGTACTGAGCCTGGTGGGCGGCAAATGGACCAGTTTCAGGGCATTTTCTGAACAGGTTGCCACCAAAGTAATGACGAATCTGGGTAAAGCCAAAGTGAAAAACACTGAAAGCTTGCCCGTCCGTGGTGGAAAGAACCTGCCGTTATCCACGACCGAAAAAGATATTTATGTAAAGGGCTTGTCATCGAAGTATGGATTTACTGAAGATTACAGCAGAGAATTGCTGCTGCGCTACGGTACCTATGCCGAAAAGATAGCTGAATTCATTAAGAAGAATAACGGCAAAGCCTTAAAATCCATTCCGAACTGGAATTCGGGTGAACTGCAATTCATACTGCAAAACGAAAAACCTGTACACCTGGATGACTTGTTTGTACGCAGATCCACTATCGCCTGGCTTGGAAATGCTTCACAAGATGTTATTGAAGAATTTGCTGACATCATGGCAGATGAATATAAATGGTCTGCATCAAAGAAAAAAGAAGAAATCGCCAAAGTTAAATCGATTATCGAAAATAGTTAGTTGAAGTAAAAACTCTCCTGATGAAAATTCATCAGGAGAGTTTCTTGAAAAGGGGAATTACTCAGTTTCCTTCCAAATAGGATCTCTGAGGAGCAGCAAAATGAGAAGGATAACTACAATGATGCCTGGCCAGCCAATTCCAAAAGATGTGGTGGTATCTTTAGGCGTGTAGATGATCCCCATGAAGTAACTGGTGGATTGATTAAACAATGCATGTAAGAAAGCTGCCAGCCAGACTGCTTTTGTTTTTAGAACCGCATAACCTAAAATGAAAGCCAAGCCAATGCAGTAAAAAATAAACAAAAATGAGCCAAGTAAAGGGTGTTCAGGATAGTTATAGCCCATCCAAATGATCGGCATGTGCCAGATACCCCAAATAATACCAACCAGCAAAACACCTTTTATTTTTCCTGTTTTCATAAGTGCAGGCTGCAGGTAACCTCGCCAGCCGTATTCTTCGCCAAAGGTAACCACCAATCCCAAAAAAGGTCCGAGGATAAGGGTTTGAGCGGTTACGATTACCATAAAAACAGGAAAGGACATCCCGGCAGGTGACTGAGCTGCAAGCAAACTCAAATCTACGGGATTTCCCATTTTGAATAACCATGATAAAGCCGTTTGAAGTGCAGTGTATGCTAAAATGCCAAGTCCAAAAAGAAGCCAGAATTTGACTTTTCCCCCAGCCATATTCACACTGGAAAAGGATTCCTTGCCGCCAACAATCCGTAATACAACAAGTAGTATCAATCCAATAATGCTTGGTATGAGCAGGATCGAGGCTAGAGAAGACACAAGGAATGGGTCAATAAAGGTGGCAATCAAAGTACCCAGATAGAGCAGGGTGAAAAACATAAAATACCAGATAAACCACCGAGAGATTGAATGATTTGTCTTGTAATAGAGGGGGCTGTCTTTAAAGAAAAACACCCCTAAAAACATAGCCGAAAACGCTGGAATCAGCATTTGAAACTGCAATCCAATAACCACCGAGGGATTGTTTAATCCGCCTTTGAGATAAAGTACTAGATCAAGTGACCAGGTAAGAAAAAACGTGAGTGCTAGAAAAAGTCCAACTTGTTTCCAGTTTATTTTTGGAAGTATTTTAGCTGGTATTTCCAATGAAGAACTATTTGAAGGTTCTATTATTTGATCCATATATGGATTCCTTTATCTAATTTAAATATTAATCATACCTGGCAGATAACTAACTTATTATAATCGACCAAAAATCAAGAATATTTACACCTTTTATATACTAAATTTCAATCTTTTTATAGTTTTTTTATTTATTTGGTTTTTTGAGTTGCTATACTTTTATATTGATAAGGAATCTGGAATTACAAAAAGAGTAAAAATTTCTGGAAGGTTTCGATGTTTCTATGAGAATAGTCCTAATGAACGGTGGTTTGGGTAATCAGATGTTCCAGTATATATTTTTCCGTTGGCTGGAACTAAATACCACGGATCCCTGTTTAATTGATGATTCAGCTTTTTTTGAAGATAATATTGAGCATAATGGATATGAAATTGAAAAAATATTTAATCTTCGACCAAAGCGATTAAGTCAAATTTTTAATCAAGAATTATGGCAAGAAATGCTGATTAATCGCAAATCAGGCGTGAGCATTGAACAGCAACTTCAAGATAATGGATTTAATTTATTAATGTTTGCCGAAACCAGCGACTTTTTGTACAATGGAAACGTCGTAATGATGCCAGCCAACCGACAGGATGCTTCTACAAAATTTTCTGTCAAAAATGTAATTGGTAACGTCTATTATCATGGCTATTGGATTACAAATAATTGGCTGGATGACATTTACCCAACAATTAAAAATGAGTTCAAATTCCCACCAATTTCAAATGAAAAAAATCTAGCCATACAATCTAAAATATTAAATACCGATTCATGTGGAATTCATATCCGAAGGGGCGATTTTGTAAACATTAATTGGAACCTTAACCCGGAATATTATTGCAATTCGATTAAAGAATTTATTAAGCTTCGAGGTAAATCAGTTCACTATTATGTTTTTTCTGATGATATTGATTGGTGTAAAAGCAATGAAGACGCTCTCGGATTCAATTTAGTAAAGCCTCAAATTGAATATGTTCAAGGTAATTGTGATGGTGTTTCGAATTATGTCGATATGCAATTGCTTTCATATTGTAAGTGGTTGATTATGTCAAAAAGTGCGTTTTGTTACATGGCGGCATTATTGAGCGATCAGTTGAAAGGCGAAATAAATCCTTCAAACAGAGAAATTACGCACCATTCGTAAAATAGTTTTGTCTACAAGGTGAAATTAATTGTATAGTAAAAGTCAAAATGTAGAATTAATATAAGTGTTATAGACTTGCTTTTTCAAACACACTCAACAAGGCTTCATTCCAATTCTCTCTAATAATTTAAATTTAGGATTAGAAATGTCAAAACAATTGAAACATACAAAAAGCAATCATAAACCTGTAGAGATAATAGAACAGGTCGATAAGGTGGTTCAAGAGGATCACTTTGATTTGATAATTGAAAATACTAACAATGTCGAAACTCCAAAACCCGGAAAAGGTTTGTTTGATTCTCGAAAAAATCGAATTGAAGCATCATTGGGTTCAAATAATGATTTAGTGAGCATCGTTGTTCAAAGTTTTAATCGTTTGGACAAAACTAAGAATTGCATTGAAAGCATACTTAAATACACCAGTGACATTAATTATGAATTGATCCTGATTGATAATGGGTCAACTGATAATACTTTGAATTATTTCAAATCAATAGATTATCCTAGAAAAACTATTGTGCATGTAACAAAAAACATTGGCAGTTTTGTACCTTCAATCTATAAACTAAATGGAAAATATGTTGCAATTGTTTGCAACGATACGTATGTAACACATAATTGGTTGAATAATTTGATCACTTGCATGAAGAGTGATGAGACTATTGGTATGGTAGTTCCAGTTATATCTAACGGAAGTAATAATCAAGGAGCAGATATTACTTTCAACTCCCTGGAAGAAATGCAGGCTAAAGCTAAAGCGCACAATATTTCAAACCCTTGTCTTTGGTACGAAAGAATGCGGCTCGTTATCCAATTAGCTGTGTATAAAAAAGAAATATTTGATATTGTTGGTTTACTCGATTATGGTTTCTTTCACGACTTCGCGGATGATGATCTATCGTTTAGGATAAGACGATCAGGTTACAAGATCGTTCTTTGTA
>PNNU01000009.1 GCA_013824385.1 Anaerolinea sp. | reverse complement strand
TATTTTGTGAGCTTGAAGGTTAATGCGATATCACGGACTCCTTCACGATCATATTGATTATCTGGGGCTACTACCGTCAAAATCGCAATACGTCCATCCTTGACCGGCATATAATAACGTTCGTTATGAGCTGTATAAGTTTTGCCAGTAACCACAGAGGTTCCGTCAGCAGTAAAACCAAGAATTATGGCATCCTTGACTTCAGTGGAAGCTTTAAGATCGATTTGTTTGAACCCAGGGTATGCAGCCGAAACCGCCGAGACATCACTCTGAGCATATGTCATGGCGTCCATACCTGCTGCCGGAGTGACAAATTCAAGAGTCATACAGTTATCACCGCCGACAAATCTGACTCCACTCGTTATTGTGGTATCTTGTGACCACGTACCTGGGTGACCGATGGAAAACCCTTGAGTTGCATCAGAGAAAGTTACCAGGGCTGCTTCAACACCACCTTCACCACCCTCTGCAGGTTTAACATTAGCGACAGGGGTTGATGCCTTGGTACCACAGGCGGTGAGAAGTAAGGATGTAAAAATTGCGATGATTATGAAGCGACTTATTCGATTGAACATAATTGAATCTCCTTTTTTAGGTTATATCAATTATGTTAACCTCTGCCAATTAAGGCTTTATGAAGTCAAGATGAAGGATCCTTCATCTTGACTTGGAATTATATAATCTCGAGTAACGAAGTAAATACTCTACCAGGATGCAGCTAGTCAGACATAATGCGCCGGCTGCCCACCCGGCAAGCACATCAGTGAGAAAGTGAACACCCAGATATAACCGGCTGAAACCAATTAGAACGGTCATTATTAGGGCTCCAACCACTATCAGTGTTTTATTCCGCTTACTTTTCAGCATGGAAAATAATAAATAAGCGATTGCCCCATAAAACGCGATGGAAATCATTGCATGACCAGATGGAAAACTGTAACCGGTATCCACTAAAAAAGCTTGGGCAAAAACGGGACGGGCTCGTTGAAATATATTTTTAAGAATCAAATTCAGTATCGCACTTCCCCCAACGACTGAGAACAAGAACATGAGTCTGTTCCAATCCTTCTTTTTTGCCAGCCAAAAACCAGCAATGGCAGTGCCCGCTGAAATTATCAAGGAATTACCTAAAAAAGTGATTGCAGAAAAAACATAATCACCTGAAAGTGAAGTTTGATTTATCAACCAACTTCCAAATTGAGGGTCGAATATCGAAAGTGTTTCTCGGTTCACAAAATCTTCAGCCAATGAAGCGAAAACCAATAGGGATATGAAAACGATCGTAACCAATACAAAAGTTTTTAATATTACATTCTTTTCGATAATTAACTTCATCGTAATCTCTTTTTGAAAATAAAATTAATTTACCAAAGGAAACTGAAGTCTGAATACAGATCCTGTTCCGATTTGACTGGAGGCTTCAATGGTCCCTTGATTGGTTTTTATTATTTCGTAAACAATTGCCAATCCAAGTCCAAATCCTTTGGTTGTACGTGACTCATCCACTCGATAAAAACGTTCAAAAATGTGGGGAAGATATTTTTCAGCAATTCCCCGGCCCGTATCAGAAATCAGAATTTCGATGGACTTGTCTTCAATACGCTTTGTTGAGATAGTAATCCCCCCTTTTTCAGTATATTTTATGGCATTATCCAGGAGATTAACAAATGCTCTGATCAATGCGTCACTATCCCCTAAGATAAACTGATCACCCTGAACATTGTATTCAATAGACAATCCCTTAGTTTCAACCAGTGGACGTAAAGATTCACTGACATCAATGACTATGTTAGAAATATTAATGACTTCATTTAGGTTTCCTGGGCGTGAATCTCCACGCGCGATATAAAGCAGGTCCTCGGTCAGCGCTCTCAAGCGATCCGTTTCTTCAGAGAGATCGTCTAAAGCAATTTCATATTCTTCTGGAGGTCGTTTGCGTTCACGGGTCACATTCAAGATTGCTTGCATGGCAGCCAATGGGGTCCTTAGTTCATGAGAGGCATCGGATGTGAATTGCCTCTCTCTGATGAACCCCTTTTCAAGCCTGCTTAACATATTGTCAAAGGTTGTAGCCAGGCGTCCAATTTCATCATCGTTACCTTGTAAATTTAATCTGGCAGATAAATCTTCTGTAGAAATCCGTTGTGCTGTTTTGATAATTTGATCAATGGGTGCTAAAGCACGGGCCGCAAGTAAATAACCACACAGTGCTGAAACAATTAAAAGGATCGGGATGCTGATCAATAATTCCAAAAGTAAACGATCAAGAGTCTCATGTAGGTTGCTCAAACTTTGCATAACTTGTATGATTCCCACAAGCTTGCCGTTTTCAAAAATTGGAGCTGTATAGATTCTAATAGGATTGGATTCGTTAAAATATATGGTACTGAAACTTGAGTTACCAGCGGCTGCAATTTGTATGGTTGTATTATCCACACCCAAGTTTTGATAGGGTCCGACTGATTCAATCAACTGACCATTAGGTTTGAGTACGCGGATGGTTAAACCTCGTTCCCGAAGTTCTGTGGTTGAGTTTTCTGGAAGACTATCAGAAAAATTGATTTGTCCGTTCTCAATATTTACGGCTGCAATCGCTTGCGAAGTACTTAATTTTAAAGAGTCATCGATTGAATTAGCCAGCCCCTGCCGTAAACTGATGTATACGAAAGTGCCGAATATTACTAGAACAAGCAGCATTAATCCTGCAATCCATAAAGTAAAACGCATCCGTAATGTTTTAAATCGCTTCATCAGAATCGCTTTCTGCTGAAATTCGATACCCTGATCCACGGATGGTGTGTAGCAGCTTTAAATCAAACGGATCGTCTATCTTTCTTCTTAGATTTCGGATGTATACATCCACCACATTGGATTGATTGAAAACATCATAATTCCAGACATGTTCAGCAATCTGTGTTCGACTGAGTACGCGTTCTGGTTCGCGCATCAGACATTCAAGAACCGCGAATTCCTTACTGGCCAAGGAAATAAGCTTTCCCCCCCGCTTAACCCGCTGTGTCAGAGTATCTAGTGTTAAATCAGAAATTTGGAGAAGTGTTTCTTTAGGGGCTTCGTTTGAGCGGCGTGACAAGGCTCGTAACCGCGCCAGTAATTCTTTCATTGCAAATGGTTTTACTAAATAATCATCGGCTCCTGCATCCAACCCTGCTACACGGTCATCTATGGCGTCGCGAGCAGTCAACATCAAAACTGGAACGCGAGATCCCTTTTTTCGTAACTCTTGACAAACAGTAAGGCCGTCAATTTCTGGAAGGAGAATATCAAGCACAATTAAATCAAATTCAACAGAATTAGCCCAATCCAATGCTTCCTGTCCGGTATATGCTGCATCCACAGCATATCCCTGTTCTTCCAGGCCGCGTTTGACATATGCTGAAATTTTCCGTTCGTCTTCTACCAACAATATTCTCAACAAAGTCTCCATCTTAAAATAGTTGGTTCTTTTGAATATAAAGTAAGAATATCACAAATAGATGAAGCCTAAATGAAGAAGTAAAAAAGGATAAACAATTAAGAATCCCCGACGTTTCTGTCGGGGATTCTTTTAGGGAGAAGAAATTACTCAATTTCGCAAGTGAACTTTAGTTATTACTTTCTGTTTGACTGTCACCAACCTGATCCACTCCAAGGACGGTACCGCTTATGGCATCCACTTTTACGTCGCTGCCGTTCATGTCAACGCTGTAAACCAATTTGCCATTCTCGTCATCCAAGGTTGCAGTTCCTGACGTGGTGGTGTTCAAGTATGCCTGGGCTGCCTGAAGTGCTGCATCGGAAGAAATGCTGGGGTTTCCAGTTGGAGCAGCATCCTGACCATCGCTACTTTTTGCCTCTACAGGTTCACTTGCTGAACCTGCAGTAGTATCCTGGGCATTTTGATCGCCGACTTGTTCCTCGACATTATCGGTGTCCGCACCAACGGTTTGTCCGTTGTCTGGAGCTTCTGTGACCTGAACTTGTTGGGCAGGAACTGTTCCGCTCTGTGCATGAGTTTTGGTGGTGATGAAACCCATGGCTCCGATTGCGAATACAGCAATGGCTGCTAATGCAAAAATTCGATTTATTTTCATTTTTACTCCTTGTTCATATTTTCTGAATACTGGCGGACATTGGTTTATTTGAATTTTGTCCGTCGTTAGTATAAATATAACTGGCGCAAATGAAGTAACCATGAAGCGGTTATGAAGCCTGAAAATGGACTAAATACTTTTCTCAATACTTATTGTTTATTTTGTACGTAATAATCTAAAATATCGGTTTTTTTAATCTGGTAGTCCACTAATTATTCGATTAAAAAAGCTCAGGCTTAGACGGTTCATTAAATAAGTTGTGAATCCCTTTTTATCTTTATTACTGAATTGGCATAAATTTATTAGCATAGCCGAATACCCCGCATCTTGATGCGGTAGGGACGCGAGAGCATACCGATGGTTCGATGAATTTAGAGGCGGATGCGTTCTTGCGAAGGCGTAATACCCCGTCTGCTTGCAGCGGGGATAGCCTGAGCAAACCCGCCGATATTTATTCCAAGGCTTTGCTGGTTTACCTACCATTATTCAGGATTGTCTTTCAACTATATTCCACAAAATATCCAAAACTTCATACAAATTTCCATCGTCAATATTCGTCGAGATATCTGAGTTTGATGCAGTTCCAGCAGTATAAATATCCATTTACATAATTTCAACTTAAATAAAAACACGTTTAACTATGTATCCTGATGTATATAGAATTCCCAAAACTATTCTGTAAAAAAAAGAAGTGATAAAGCTGACTTGATTTATACGTTTTCCAAATAAACATACTTGGGTATAAAAAGCGGTGGCTCTGAAATAGAATTTAGTATTTGCTAATTTCAGAGTAGTGGGAAGGATATTAAGCAAACATTGTGCCTCTCCAACCTTGCATATCGATTTTATAGTATGGAAAACATATTGGGTGAAGAAAAAACCTTCACCCAATGGATGTGTAATTGCCCATATTACTTAGGTATGGCGAATAGTAGTCTGTCGATCCTTTTTCCCCAAAGCTTTGTTATCCCGAAGCTGATATCTTAGCAGACGAAGCGCATTCATCACGACCAGGATAGTACTTCCTTCATGGGCGACTACTGCCCAACTGAGCTGTACCAAACCGGATACCGAAGTCACTATCAGCAGAGCAATGACTCCCAGAGAGATCGTAAGGTTTTGTTTAATGATCGCCCGGCTGGCGCGGCTTAAGCCTACTGCAAATGGCAGCTTATCCAAGTCATCAGCCATGAGGGCTACATCAGCTGTTTCGAGAGCTACAGCTGTTCCAGCTCCCCCCATTGCGATCCCAACCGTTGAAGTTGCAAGTGCGGGTGCATCATTTACGCCATCTCCGATCATGGCAACTGCCCCATACTCTTTTTGTAATCGTTGAATGGTACTTAGTTTGTCTTCCGGGAGTAACTCCGCTTCTACATCGGTTACTCCGGTTTCTTGTGCAATCTGTTGTGCAACCTTCTGGTTGTCTCCTGTGAGCATAATTAAATGCTTCACGCCTAATTTTCGCAATTGTGTAAGAACAGCAGCAACGCCAGGCCGCGCAACATCGGACAACCCTAGAACTCCGACGAAGGTCCCATTGTGGCTGATTGTCATTGTTGACCGGCCTGTGTTTTCCAGGTTTGTCACTGTCTGTCGAATGGTTTCATCCAGATTAATTCCATTATTATTTTCGAATAGTTTAAGTGAGCCTATCAATACTGGTTGACCTTCAACCTGACTACGTACCCCACGACCCGGAATATTTTCTAGCCCAATTGCAATAGGAAGAGCCAGATTTCTTTCCTTTGCTGCATTTACGATAGCCAGCGCTAATGGATGGTTAGATTGCTGTTCCACCGCTCCTGCCAGGCGTAGGACATCATCTGGTTGTGACCCATTGAATGGAATGATATCGGTAACCTGAAATTTACCCTTTGTGAGTGTTCCTGTTTTGTCAAAGGCTATTGCGTTCAGCCGCCCCAGATTTTCAAGATGGACGCCCCCTTTGATGAGTACACCATTCCGTGCTGCCTGTGCAATCCCTGCCAGGACCGCTGCTGGTGTACCAATGGCCAATGCACAAGGGGAAGCCGCGACCAAAAGCAGCATAGCCCGGTAGAAACTTTCCGAGAACGGCATCCAGCCCATAAATGGAGGAACAGCTGCAACGAGGACAACCAAAACCAATATAATTGGAACAAAACGAGCAGTAAACCGTTCGGTAAATTGCTGGGTGGGGCTTTGCTGCCCTTGTGCCTCAGCCACCATTTTCATGACTCGGCTCAAAGTATTGTCCTTCGCAAGCCGAGTGATTTTCACTTCTAATGCCGCTTCCTGATTAATTGTTCCTGTAAACACTTCATCGCCGACACTCTTTTGTATGGGAAGGGATTCTCCAGTAATAGGGCTTTGATCCACTGCGGACTCACCCTGTGAGATTACACCATCCACAGGGATACGGTCACCCGGTCGGATAACAACCATATCGCTGATCGAAAGTTGATCGACAGGTTCTTCAACAATCTGGTCGCCGCGTCGGACTCGTGCAGTCTTGGGCATCAATTCACCCAGAGCATTAATCGCATTACGGGCCCGGTCGAGGGCGTAATGCTCCCCGGCGTGCCCTAACCCAAACAGAAAGAGCAAGAAAGCACCTTCAGCCCATGCTCCCAGAAAAGCCGCCCCTAGTGCCGCTGCTAACATGAGCACGTCCGTGTCGAACTTACCACGCATGAGGGCAGGTATGGCATGATGCGTTATGTCGTATGCACTGGCAACATAAGAAAGTAGGAAAAAAATCAGGGCAGAGCTAGCTGGCAAGCCAAGAAATTGCTGCCCGATCCAACCTAAAAGGAGAAATACACCTCCCGTCACACTCAAGACAAGTGTCCAGCGCTCCTGAAGCCAATGCGGCAGGAAGGTTGGTGCGCTGCCATGGTCATGTTCATGATCATGTTTGTCCCCTTCCTCTTTGACCATTGTTTGGGTTAATGGTCGGGCCCCAAAACGGCGCATGGTACGTTGGATTTTTTCCAGGGAAAGAATTTTTGTGTCGAAAGCGACAATAACCAACCCTGAAACATAACTCACACTGGCATGGAGCATCCCTTCTAGATTTTCAAGTTCTTTGGCGATCATTGTTGCCGAATCAGCGCTGTCCAGTCCGCTAAAAAGAATTTGCTCATGGCGGTAGCCATTGCGAAGCTCCGCTCCGGCTTCTTCAGCGATTCGTTTGACAGCCGCTAATGAAATTAGGTTTGGATCATAGTGAATACATAAATCTATGGGGGCATGATCCAAATGCAAGTGTGTTTGGACAATCCCCTTATGGGCTTTAAGGCGGACTTGCATCCCATCGATGCATTGATCACCAGCATCTTGAATTTCTGGCAGCAGCAAGGGAAGTGAGATTTCTACTGTTTTTTCAATCATTGGTATATCCTTTAAAAATAACTTAAGTAAAAAAGTAAATAAAATCAGGCCGCAAAAGCGGTCTGCGAAGAGGTCATTTGATTGCTCTACTAAATAATGGGAGGAGGAACGATAATAAAAAGCCTACTTGAATGTAGATTTTGCCAGTGGATGAAATCGATTTTAATTATTAAAGCCGTGGGTAGCATTCCTAAGATCGCACTTATAAGAATCCCATAATGAATTGCTCCATTGCACGAGCCCGAATTATTTCCGAAACTATCCGAATGCCCTCGTTGAGAATCGTGAAGAAAATGCATACCAACACTTAATGTAATCAGAATCAGCAATAAGATAAAAATGCGATGGTAAGGAGAGCGCATGTTATTCATGGCAAACGTGGTCCAGTCCACGTTGGAACAACTCGCTGATATGTTCATCATCCAGGGAGACAAAAACTTGTCTGCCTTGTTTCCTGGCATGCACGACACGCTTGTCGCGTAACCCCCTAAGTTGGTGTGAGATGGCTGACTTGCTGAGCCCCATGGCTTGAACAAGATCACCCACATTGACCTCGCCTCTAACTAAAGCAGAAATAATGCGCACCCGAGTGGGGTCACTCAATGACTCGAATAGGCTAGCTACTCGTTCAGATGTTTGTTCATCCACGCTGGAAATTTCGCATTTTTCAATCATTATACCCTTATTGTTGTATGGTTGCTCAACTATAGTTTATTCTAATTTAAAACATTTCTGATGTCAAGCGGATTGAAGAGATCCGACACAATTACCACCGGCTTTTTGGAAATTATTGCAGTATTCTTTGATAGGCCGATACTTCTTTACAGAAGCTTTAGAAATACTTTATCTTAACTTTATCCTTGATGGATACACTTCAACTGTAAATACGGTAATCAATATCTGATAGGAGAAATTACAGATGAATAAGACTTTAAAAATTACTTTGATTGTTATCAGTGGAATCGTGTTAAGCGCAGTAATCTTTACAACCGGATTGTTTGTTGGTCGTTCTAATTTTGGGGTAACTGGTTATGGGCCTTTCACGATGTCCCTGGCACCCGCATCCAGGGCAGGTGTGGGTCAGAATTACACCGACCGGGGTTATTTTATGATGAATAATGGCTATAACATGATGGGCGGGTATCGTTCAGGGGACGCCTCAAATATCAAACTTCTTACTGTAGACCAGGCAAAACAAGCCATTGAGAGTTATTTGAATGGTTTAAACAATTCCGATTTAGAGCTCAAAGAAATCATGATCTTCGATAATAACGCCTATGCTCGCATCACAGAGAAAAGCACCGGTATTGGTGCAATGGAACTGTTGGTTGATCCATCGAGCTTGTCCGTTTATCCCGAATATGGTCCAAACATGATGTGGAATCTGAAGTATGGTCTCATGAGCGGAGCCGGTGGGATGATGGGCGGACGTACGGGTATGATGGGTGGTTATAGAAACTCATCCAATTCTACCTCTGCTACGATGACTGTTACCTCTGACCAGGCAGCAAAGATTGCTCAACAATATTTAGATCAGCAATTCCCTGGCTACCAAGCCGCTACAGATCCAGACCCATTCTATGGTTATTACACCTTAGATATTCTAAAGGACGGTAACCCAACCGGAATGCTGAGTGTCAATGGTTTTAGTGGACAGGTATTTCTACATACCTGGCATGGAACTTTTATTGAAATGTGGGAATAGTCGCATTTTGCTTTCATCTTTTCAGGGATCGGTTTAACCTCCGGTCCCTGTTTGTATGTAAAATATAGATACGATCATAATTATTTTATCAGTTGGAAGGAAATAGATGTGGCTGCTGCGAAAATACTCTTAATTGATGACGAACCCTCAATCCATAATGTTGTAACTGCTTATCTGAAAACAGAAGGATATGAATATTTATCCGCTATGGATGGCCCGAGTGGGTTGAACACTGCCAGGGCTTTCAAACCTGACGTTATCATCCTGGACGTGATGTTGCCTGGAATGGACGGGATTGAGTTGTTAGCCAACTTGCGGCGTGAGTCGAACGTGTATGTGATCATGCTCACAGCGCGCTCCGAGGAAACCGATAAGATCGTCGGTCTTTCCGTTGGTGCAGATGATTACCTGACCAAACCTTTCAGTCCTCGCGAGCTAATCGCCAGAGTCAAAGCAGCATTGCGGCGAATTAAAAACATGAACAATCCATCTGTTGAAACTTCAATACTAAGCTTTTCTCACATTCATATTGATCCTTCCGAACGACGGGTTTGGGTAGATGAGCGGTTGATCGACCTCACTGCAGCAGAATTTGACCTTTTAGTTGCTCTTGCGCAACATCATGGGATGGTGCTAAGCCGTGAGCAACTTCTGGAAAAAGCATGGGGTTACGATTATTTTGGGGATACACGTGTGGTCGATGTTCACATCGGTCATGTGCGTCAAAAATTAGGGGATGACTGCTTCATTGAAACAATTCGTGGGGTTGGATATCGGTTCGAAGACAAATAGGTGACTCTATGTTGAGATTTTTCCGCACCCATATGGCATGGAAAGTATTCCTTTCTTATGTTGTGGTCGTTCTAGTTGGCGTTGTTGTCCTTGCGACTGCAACCAGCTTATCAATACCATCAGCTTTTGACCGGCATATGTCCGGAATGAGCGCAATGATGTCTGGAAATTCAGCAAAAGGCAATGGTCAACTCTTAGAGACGGAACTTTTTTCGAATTACCAGGCGGCTGTTACCGACGCGCTTACTTTGGCAACAGCGGCAGCCCTGATTGCAGCAGTACTTGCTAGTTATTTTATTAGCCGTCAGGTTGTTGGGCCTGTTCAACGAATGATGGCGCTTAGCCATCGGATTGCAGAAGGTGAATATGGTGAGCGGCTTAAAGTCTACGGTAATGTGCAATCCAACCAACTGGATGAATTGGATCAATTAGGACTTACCTTCAATCAGATGGCGGATAAACTTGAAAAGACAGAAACCATGCGCCGACAGTTGATTGGCGATGTAACCCACGAGTTACGTACTCCACTTGCGGCGATCAAAGGGTATATGGAAGGTCTCATGGATGGCGTCATTCCCGCGACGCCGGATTCATATCAACAAGTTTATTCTGAGGCTGATCGGCTGCAGCGGTTGGTAAATGATTTGCAGGAACTCAGCCGGGTTGAAGCCGGCGCTTACCAGCTGAAATCGGAATCGGTTTCTCCTGTCGATCTCATCGAATCTGTAGTGAAACACCTCGGACGTCAGTTTGAAGAAAAAGAGATCCTTCTTAAAACAAAGTTGGACGCAAATCTTCCGAATGTGCCTGCGGATAAAGATCGCATCCTTCAGGTGCTTACCAATCTAGTCGGCAATGCATTGCAATATACATCAACCGGCGGCAGTGTCACTTTAACTGCAGTGAGAGAAAAAACCGAGATAGTTATTTCCGTTTCAGATACCGGTATTGGCATCTCACCGGATCACTTGCCATTCATTTTCAATCGTTTTTACCGCACTGATAAATCCCGGGCACGCGCGAGTGGAGGAAGTGGAATTGGTTTGACCATTGCCCAAGCCTTGATCAAAGCACATCATGGACGCATCTGGGCTGAAAGCACCGGTGAAGGAAAAGGCAGCACGTTTCATATCAGTTTGCCAATAGGTTAATAAAACGGATAATATTTTCCCTGGACATCTTCATAAAAGCTTTACAATTCCTTTAAAGATGCTTCATCTAGTCCGGTTATTATAAGAAAGTAAGAGCAATAAAATTCACATTTGAAACCGGAGAAGATCCGAAAAAAGGATGGAACATTATGATGGGTAATTTTGGGTATGGTAGTTACGGTGGTTTTGGTTGGATCGGAATGATCCTGGGTCTGGTGATTTTTATAGCCGTGATCGTAGGCTTTGTCTTTTTGGTGATATGGGCAGTTCGACGAATGAGTGGAAATTCTGTGCATCCTCAATCACCTAATTCGACAGATTTAACAGCCAAAGACATTGCGAAGGCACGTTATGCTAAAGGCGAAATCAGCCGCGAAGAATATCAGCAATTATTATCGGATATTGGCCTCTAAGGAAGGTGTGACATGATGGGGTTTGGAATGATCGGTATGTTTCTATTTTGGATTATCTTGATCTTCCTGGCGGTATTTTTGGTGCGTGGGCTATTCCAAACAAATCACCCCAGCGGAAATACTCAACTGTTATCTGCTCGCCAGATTTTAGAACAACGCTACGCTAGAGGTGAAATTAACCACGAACAATATTTACTTATGATGAAAGACATTCAGTAATCCGAAATCAAATAAATAAAAAGAGCAATCATAAAAAAGATTGCTCTTTTCTTAGAACTGAAAATGGAATTAGGGAAAAACCTGCCAGAGATAAAACCAGTTGTATGTGTTGAATATTTTGATTGTCTTCAATAATTGGGGTTGGGTTAGTTTAATAAAACAGAAACAATTATTAATAATCTTTTACTCTTCAACGCAGCAATCATCACCAACGTTTGCTGCTTTTTCGAATGCTTCTTTTCCTTCATTGATCGAAAAATAAATCAAGCCGATAGCGCCGAGGCTGTCTACAAAACCAAAACCAGTGAAATGGTAAATAAGGCTTGATACCAACAAAACAATTGACATATAAATGCAGACCTTTGTGCAATTGGCGTCTGCAAGAATTGGAGTAGAACGGAGCGTGTGACCAACTTTACGTTTACCCATCACCAGCAGCCACATGATTGCGATGGAGATCAAAGAAATGATGAGGCCAGGGATAGTCGTTGTAGGTTTATGAGCCGTGAAAAGATTATAGAGGGCTGTTGCACCAAGACCTGCAGCAAGCATATAGAATGACGTGCCCGTAATGCGAAGAGCAGTTCTCTCGAATTGGGAGCGTGGCACATCCGGATCTTTTCGGATTCGAAGTACCATAGCTAGAATGCCTAAACCGGACATTACCTCGATGAATGAGTCGATACCAAAACCAAAGAGAGTCAGGGTTTCTTCCTGTGCACCGAAGTAAATGGAGATAACACCTTCTGCCAGGTTATAGAAAATTGTAAATAACGCCAACCAGAGTGCATAAAGCCAGTATTTTTGTAGATCAGATTGGGCTTGATTCATCATGAACTCACATCAGGTCGTTCTAAACCGATAAAATTCTTGAAAAAGAAGCAGTTAAGCCAAGTTAACTCACCTAAAAACTCGACCTTTTTTCGATCAGAAAAGGAATCTTATTTTGCTAGAAAGTAAGTACTTTATCCGATTCGACCGTCCATTGAGTTAGTTGACTCATAGTGCTGATCTCAACCCCTTCGATTAACGTTAGGTCTTTAAGACCACGAGCTTCAGCACAAGTTCCACAGGCTTTGACAAGACCTCCCTTGCTGACCACGGATCGCAACATACGTTCGATGTTGTAATACCCCTGAGGGGTGTTTTGGTTAGGAAGAGCACAAGTGACGGCATCTGCCATAAGAAACACTAGAACTTCTACCTCTGCGTGTTCTTTTTGCAACATCATTGCCATACGAAGAGCGTTGTAGGCTTTTTCAGTCCCGTATGGAGCATCATTGATAATAATCAAGGTTTTCATTTTCTAAATACCTCCAAAAAATAATAAGGATAATCATTTTATTCCAACTAGGCCATAATGGTAAGGCGGCAAATCAATAATCTTATTCTCGACTCTAAAACCAGATTCTAGCAACCATTTCTGGCAGTCTTCAGGTTTAGGTCTTATGTTCATCGAAGGCCCGCGCGGTGTTCGAGGGTCATTTATCCAGTGAATTACAGCGACCTTTCCTCCAGAAATTAATAGCCTCTTGGCTTCTTCAAGGATCACAAGAGGTTGGTCGGCATGTAAAATATTGAAAAGTAATACGTATTCACAGCATCCATCAGCAAGACCAGTTCCATTGGATAAAAAGTCTTTGAGTATGGTAACTACGTTTGGGGTATTTTCTTCCCGTATTTTTTCTTCAGTGACCCTGATCATGGCTGCTTCGATATCCATAGCGTAAACAAATCCGGTTGTGCGTCTGGATGCAGGAATTGAAAATGTACCATAACCACAACCCAGATCAGCTATGTTCCCTTTTAGTTTTTGAATACCCATCGAGTCGAGAATAAACTCCGCGTCATAAAACTGATCCCAGGTTTGTTCATCGGGCATACCGCTTTCTCGTGTTTTCATTATTCCTCACGATCTAATTTGCTATGAATGAACGTGACGATGATGAATATCAGGCATGTGATGATGTGAGTGTTGGATTTCATCATGGGAGTGAACATGTGAATGACTATTGACGAACTCCCCATTGTGATCATGAAAATGATGAGCATCTTCATGAGAATGTGCGTGCTCGTGAACGATCGCACTATGAAGGTGTCGATGTTCGTGTTCTTCACCCGTTAAAAATAGTGTTCCAATCACCATAAGAGGAAGAGCAATAAAAAACATCCATCCGGGGAGTTCTTTGAATACAACGAACGATAATATCATACCCGCAAGCGGGGCGGTTCCAAAAACAGCGCTGGTCCGTGCTGCGCCTAGTGAACGCATGGCACGAATGAAAAGCACAATACTGAATCCGTAACAAAAACAACCTAAAACCATGGCATACAGGATGATTCCAAGTGACGGTAAGGAGTCCCCCAAACTAAATGCTAAAATCAGCGAAAAACTTCCTGCTGCAAGACCTTTAATGGTCACAATACTCAACGGGTCTTTTGCAGAGATATTTCGTGTGAAGTTATTATCAATGCCCCACAAAATACAAGCGATTACAATTCCCAATGCACCCAGAGATAAACCCCATCCAGTGGAAATGTTAAGGGAAAGCAGTATGCTGGAAAGAGTGATCAACCCTACAGCCCACCATGCACGATGGCTAATGGCTTCCTTGAAGGCGATTATCGCAATCAAGGTTGTTGCCACGCTTTCAAAGTTGAGGAGTAATGAGGCTGTTGATGCTGGAGTGTTTTTGAGACTGAATAATAAAATGATCGGGGCTGCAACACCACCTGCTAAGATGGCTCCCACCAGCCAAAAAAAGTCCGCTTTTTTAATCTGAGCTTCATTGTTTTGTTTCTTCTTGCCAATTTTTTGAATTAATTTAATCGCAAGTATACCGAATCCACTCCCAAGGTATAAGAAGGCAGCCAAGGGTACTGGTTCGATGTCGCCTAAAAGCAATTTAGCCAATGGAGCACTTGCGCCAAACAACAAAGCGGCTAACAATGCCTGCATAATCGGATAAAGGTGGATTCGTTTCATCGAGGTTTGATTATAACCATCTTTACGAAACCTATTTATTACTACTCACGTTTTATCGGGTTTTTCTTTTGAGTAATAAGACAATTTGCCGTTTAAAAATAATCACAAGTTATCTTCAATTTTCTTTGAGTAACTAATAAGGAGCACAAAATTAACTTGGAAACATCTTTGGTGGACGAATTACTATTTTTGAGACGTTGCGTTTTCGACACTTACTAACTTAAATAGTTGCAGAACTCCTAATCCGAGTAGATTATGAAGACTGAAAATGGACTATACATTTTTATGAAACTTTGTCTAGATTCGTATGTACCAATGTAAGATGTCGATTATTACTCTGGCTGTCATACTAATTACTAAATTAAAAAGATGCTTAAGATTAGAAAGTTCAATTAGCAAATTCTCACCGTATTTTTGCCTTTATTGCTGTATAGGCCTAAACTTACACCCATAAGCTGCCGGCTTACCCACCATCGTCCAGGATAATCTTTCAACCGTATTCCACCAAATACCAGGCACTTCATACCACTTCGCGCCGGCTACATCCTTTGGGATATCTGGATCAGAGGCGGTACCACGAGCAAGAAGCCCATCTGGGTGAATCCCAACTTCGGTATAAACGAATGAATAGATTGGACCCAGGGCGACCAGTGATAGCATCATTCCCCAACCACATCGGGAAGGCTCAACCGTTTTTGCAGCATCAATCCGGTCAGTAATAAAATCGAAATAAGATAACTACAATAAACCTCACATAAAAAGGTTTTTGCTTTATACTTGACTCAAAATTGAAAAGATTTAGAATTACAAGTAGCGATGAAGCTCGCATAAGAATCATCAAACCGCCAGGATTGGCTGATAGCTTCTACATGTGGATAATCCATTATGTAGAAGCTTTTTTGTTTCACACAAAAGGTAAAGTGTATGTCAGACATCCTAAAAGAAAAAAACGATCGTGACGGCTCTTCAGGATCTTCACCCATCGTACCAGATGAAAAAGGTCTTGGAAGAAATGTTGTTTCTCTAGGCTGGGTCGCTTTCTTTGGCGGTATGGCTCAAGATATGATTCAGCCCATCCTGCCCGTTTTTTATACTTCGGTACTTGGTCTCAATAAAGAATTTGTTGGTTTGATCGAGGGTGCGCTGACCACCGTGGCGAGCCTGATGAAGATCGGGGCAGGTTATCTTTCCGATCTATTGGGTGTCCGAAAAATACTGGTCTTCATTGGGTATGCTCTATCCGCCATAGCGCGATTTGGTCTGGGGTTCGCAGCTAGTGGCGCTGCTGTTTTTGGCTTGCGTCTGACGGATGGCATAGGCAAAGGTCTAAAGGATGCACCGAGAGACGCGTTAGTGGCTGGCTCTGCTGGAAACCGGAAACTCGGTTTCGCCTTTGGTGTTCAGCGGACACTGGACACCCTTGGATCAGTCGCCGGACCGTTGATTGCTTATGGGTTGTTGCGATTATGGGATTCTCATCCTCATAAATACAACGAAATCTTTTTTGTTGCTGGTTTGGTTGCAGCAATCCCTCTTTTAATTATTGGGTTTTTTGTAAGAGAACGAAAACAACCGGTTAGTAAACAGAAAATCTCCTTAAAGGCGTTGCGCGGTTCTTTTGCAGGTTTTTTGGGTATAATGCTGCTCTTTACGCTGGGAAATTCATCGGATGCGTTTCTGATCTTGCGGGCAAATGACGTAGGCATCTCTACTACTACAATCCCGTTGGTAATTGCATTATTCAACCTGGTATCCGCCCTGGCCGCAATTCCAGCAGGTAGGATTTCAGATAAAATTGGCCGTCGTAAAGCCATCACAATTGGGTGGGCTGTCTACGCTCTGGTATATCTTGGTTTTGCAGTAGCGCAACAAGGATGGATGATTTGGGGTCTGTATGGATTCTACGGATTATATTATGCCTTCACGGAAGGTTCCGCCAAGGCGATGGTAGCTGAATTGGTACCTGAAGAAAACCGCGGGGCTGCATATGGTCTTTATAATGCGTCTGTAGGGGTAATGGCTCTGCCGGCTAGTTTGCTCGCCGGGATCTTGTGGAACCGCGTATCACCTGCTGCCCCCTTTGCTTTCGGTGCGATCATGGCATTCATTGCGTTTGCAGCTTTGTGGTTCTTGCCAGTAAAAAAACCGAGTACTGGCTAATATGAAAGCAACCTTACTGACTCCTTCACAGGAAAGATCTTTACATGCCTCTCTACTTTTATTTGAGAAAGCCCTTCGGCTATCTGATCGATTGCTTTCAGAGGGGGACGAAATTGGGATTTTGTATTTAGGTAAATCAAATTTGGATATCCAATCCCGCGAACTGATTCAAAAAAAGATAGCGAATACATTAGTAGAGTTGAAAGATTTTACAGAAATACTTGGATTGAGACCTATTGAAGAAAGCCTTGAAAGTGTCATCATGGCCGAGATGAGTATTAGTTGGGAGAGTCTGGAAGAAAGCCGTTCGAAACGCATGCGAGGTTACGGAGCACTCAGTCCACAGGCAGTAGAAATAATCGACCCGGCTATTGATCATTTTGCCAGAATAGCCTTGGGATTGAGCAGTATATTTACAACAGAAACATCCCATGACAAAACTGAATGAGCATGCGGGAAAAACAACGATCAAAGATACACCAAAAATTGTCCTCCTAAACAGATGATTGAACCACTGTTTGTTTGCAATTACTCTGGATCCGCTGCGTTTGCTTGACGCCTAGATAGGAAAGGATAGAATTAACTCAGCGATGAAGCTCGCTAGAGAATAATCGAACCGCCGACCACGGCTGATAGCTTCTGTCTTGAACACGACCCAAGGCAGAAGCTTTTTTATACCTATTTTGTCATCATTTTGAAAAAGGAGTGTTGTATATGTCCAGTATCGATTCTATCCATGCCCGAGAGATTCTTGATTCAAGAGGTAATCCAACTGTAGAAGTTGAAGTAACATTGGAAAGTGGGGCTTTTGGCCGCGCAGCAGTGCCATCCGGAGCATCCACTGGAATTCACGAAGCCCTTGAACTGAGGGATGAAGATAAATCCCGTTACAGTGGAAAAGGCGTACTGAAAGCAGTTTCTCATGTCAACAAAGAAATTGCAGAAGCACTTCTTGACATGGAAGTGTTGGATCAATCCGCGGTGGACAAAGCCATGCTTGATCTGGATGGCACACCGAATAAAAGTAAATTTGGTGCCAATGCCATTTTAGGCGTCAGCCTGGCTGTGGCCCGCGCAGCTGCAGATGAAGTTGGACTTCCTCTTTATCGCTATTTGGGTGGTGTGACAGCTAAATTATTACCTGTTCCTATGTTTAATATCCTCAATGGCGGTGTGCATGCCAATTGGCAGGGTACTGATCTGCAGGAATTCATGATTGCACCAGTTGGTGCCCCAAATTTCCGTGAAGCACTGCGTTGGGGCAGTGAGGTGTACCATGCCCTGAAAGGTGTACTCAAGACCGCAGGTTACACCACCGGCGTTGGTGATGAAGGCGGTTTTGCTCCCGCACTCAAAACGAATGCTGAAGCGGTTGAAGTTATTCTCAAAGCCATTGAAAAGGCTGGATACAAACCTGGCGAGCAGATTTGTATTGCACTTGATCCAGCTTCAAGTGGATTTTTTGAGGATGGTGTTTACAATTTGCGAACTGAGGGTAAAAAAGTAACCTCAGCTGAGATGGTTGCGATGTATGCCGATTGGGTAAAAAAGTATCCAATCGTTGTGCTTGAAGATGGTTTGGCTGAAGATGACTGGGAAGGTTGGAAACTGCTTAACCAGACCATTGGTGACAAGATTGAATTGGTTGGTGATGATCTCTTTGTAACCAATGTTGAACGGGTAGCGAGAGGTATCAAAGAGAATGTGGCTAATGCAGTCTTGATCAAGTTAAACCAAATTGGTACGCTTAGCGAGACCATTGCTACTATTGAGATGGCTCGTAAAGCTGGTTGGGGAGCAATGGTTTCTCATCGGTCTGGTGAAACCGTGGATAGCTTCATAGCTGATTTGACTGTTGCTATGAGCACAGGACATCTGAAAACAGGTGCTCCCTGCCGTGGTGAACGTGTTGAGAAATATAACCAGCTCATGCGTATTGAAGAGGAGTTGGGAGATGCGGCGATTTATGCTGGAAGAAAAGCATTTGTTCGATAATTAGATTGTTCTCAATCTTGGGGCTGGGTTTTACACCCAGCCCTTTTTTCTTGGAGTAAACAAATGGTTACAAATCTAATATTAGTACGACATGGGCAAACGGAATGGAACCGCATTGAGCGGTTCCGAGGTCAATATGACGTTGAATTAAATTCCAACGGGTTGGAACAAGCCAGTAAAACTGCTCAAAGAATTGCCAATAATTGGAAGCCTGAAATTGTTTATTCTAGCCCATTAAGTCGCGCAACAGTCACTGCAGAATCAATTGCCTTGAAATGTAGTGTTCTTGTAGAAACAAACTTAGGATTAATCGATATCAATTATGGAAAATGGCAGGGATTATCTCCAATTGAAGCCAAAGAAAAATGGAATAATCAAATCAACAATTGGTATGAACACCCAGAGAAGTGTGAGATACCAGATGGTGAGTCATTAAAATCGGTCCAGGATCGGGCAATGGGAGTAATTTACTCCATCACCAAAAAGCATCAAGGTCGGACTATTGTCGTGGTCAGCCACACTGTTGTTAATCGGATAATTCTATTGAATATGCTTGGATTGGGACTCGAGCGGTTCTGGCATTTACGTCAGGAGCCGTGTGCGATCAATATCATCGAGATGGAAGATCAAGATTTTACGATTTGTTCATTAAACGACACTTGTCATCTTGAAGGCTAACCGGACACTATACAGGAAAAAACTTTGCTATTTATTTCCAAAAACAGTTTTGAATATATCCTCCCCATAACTTGTTGGTAATGGATCACCTACCAACAGTTTATAGGTACGTTTCCCACCAGCCTTTCTTTCAGCTCGTAAGAAGATAGCATCCTTCTTCTGTTTTTCAAAGAATATTCGCGCGAACTCGTACATATGAGTTACAAAGAAAATTTTGACATTCTGTTCCAACAATGCACTTGTTATTTGCCGAGCAATCTCAGATCCCTCTCGTTCATTCGTTGCTGCAAACGATTCATTAAACAGCATTAAGGAATTTGGTTTTATCTGATCAACAATTGCGCTCATTCTACTCAATTCTTCATCCAATTTGCCACTCTTCATTGAGGCATCTTCTTTACGTCTGTAATGTGTGAACACTCCTTGGCACAAATTGGCACAAAAATCTCTCGCAGGTACAAACATACCAGCCTGCATCATCAGTTGAGCGAGGCCAATACTTCGCAAGAATGTCGATTTTCCACCCTGGTTTGCACCGGTTATGACCACAAGGTTCTTCGCATCGGCGTCGATATCGTTACCGACAATTTCCTGTTTCATGGTCAACGCCAGACTCACATCGTACATGCCATGGAATGAATGTCTGCGTTCGTTCTTTGCGACAGGATTGGGAAAAGCAATCGGATTCCCGGTTTTCTCCAATTGTTCCTTGAGGTTAATACAACCAACGTAGAAAGCCAGTTCGTTTCGGAGCATATTGAGGAAGCTTTCAATATGCTCTGTGGCTTGCGCTAAAGCATTGGCAGCAGAATTGACCCCTATGTCTTTTAGATCACCCAACGCGCGTGCACCGGCATCGTCTCTTTCGCTAATAGTAAACGAATACACTGGCGTTTTCTTGCTAAATAATTCCTTTATCCAATTTTTGTTTTTGCTATTGGATAGACGTAGGGCATAGTTCGAACCCTCATTACCCTTACCCAATTCAGCACTGATCAAAACTCCCTCACGAAACTTCAACTGTTTGAGATGGTATTCAACAGTAGCGAAATATTCATCATCGAGTTCACTCTTTATCATCGAGAAGAATCGTTCGAATCCCTCAGACTTAAATTCATTCGAATGTTCATCAGCAATTTTCTTTAGCTCTTTAAGTAAAACGACAAACATTTCCATCAAACTCACCGAACTGCTCAAGACTCCGCTTGGTGAATGTGTAAAAGTACCCAACCAGCGCCGATGTTCTCTATCCTTAGATTTTATTGGGATCTGATAGATTTTTCGAATCACCGCAGGATTATTCAAACAATCTTTCATTATCTCTTGTCGATACAGAATCGAATCCATATCATCGATACTTGTTAAGATCGCTTCTTTTACGATATCGAACAAAAAACTATCACCGAGCGACATCGCGTTGAGCATTGTATTAAGTTCCAGATCATGAACCAGGTCCGAAGCGTTGACAGGAAGTGGTTCTTGAGGATTGAAATCATGATCGCGAAACATCAAGAATGCTTTCATTGTGTGATCCGCTCCATGATCATGTTGTAAGTAAGGTGATGTTTTTCGGCAATACAAATTGCATAAGAAAGTCCATCTGCAGGCATACGAATGATCTTGAAAGTCCTTTGAGTTGGATTCTC
>PNNU01000008.1 GCA_013824385.1 Anaerolinea sp. | reverse complement strand
GCTACATAGTTCCAGGCAGCGGTGCCGGTGAGCCACGAGTTTTTAGCCTCACCCTTCACCAGAGCCTCTTCGCCAGAGATCATCTGTGAATAGACATAGGGTTCGCAGCGGTGAACTTCACTGATCTCTTCACGGTTGGATGGATTAATGCGCAGGTAATAATCAAAGGCTTTGTCGCCGCGTCCGATTTTGGTTTCGGCAATCATCACCCACGGATTGGTGTGGCAGAAAACGCTGGCATTTTCTTTGTATCCGGGGGGATAGGATGATATTTCACCAATGTGTAGATAATATTGTTTATAGGCGGGGTGCAGCAGGACGATGCCGTGTTTTGTGAGAAGACGTTTTTCAACGGAATCAAGCGCTTTTTGAGCCTTGCCGTTCTCGACGCCCAACCCGGCCATAACGCACATACCCTGGGGTTCGATGAAGATCTGGCCTTCCTTGCATTCCTTGGAACCAAGGGGATTGCCGAAGTCATCATACGCGCGGCGGAACCACTCGCCATCCCAGCCGGCGGTTTCAACGACTTTTTCCATCTTTTCACGCAGGGTTTGATATTGTTTGATTTCATCCGTTTTGCCCAGGTGAGTCGCAAGGGCGCCAATTTCATTGAGCGCCAGACAGAAAAGCCCGGCGATGAATACGCTTTCAGCAACGACACCGTCTTTGCTGGTTGTGGTTTGAAAGGATTGCCCTGGAGTGTCAGAAAAGCAGTTGAGGTTAAGGCAGTCGTTCCAGTCCGCGCGGCCGATCAGTGGCAAGCCGTGGGGGCCAAGCCGTTCAGCGGTATATTTAATGGAACGCTGCAGGTGAGCGTACAAAGGTTCTTCAGAGCCTGGTTTATTGTCAAACGGTACAGGAGCATTCAAAATGGACCAGTCGCCGGTTTCTTTGACATAGGCGCATACAGATAGCACCAACCATTGCGGATCGTCGTTGAAATTGCCGCCGACTTCATTGTTGCCCAATTTGGTCATGGGTTGATATTGATGATAAGCGCCGCCGGTGGGTAATTGAGTCGAAGCGAGGTCGATGATCCTCTCACGTGCTCTTTCGGGGATCAAATGGGTGAACCCCAGCAAGTCCTGGTTGGAATCACGAAAACCCATGCCGCGGCCGATGCCGGTTTCAAAATACGAGGTGGATCTCGAGAAGTTGAAGGTGATCATCATCTGATAGGCGTTCCAGATGTTGACCATGCGATTGGTGTGCATATCTGGAGTGTTAACTTTGAACTTGTCCAGCAATTCCATCCAATAGGTCTGAAGGGCTTTGAAGGCTTTATCCACTTCGGCGGCTTTCAGATACTTTTTGATGGTTGGCAGTGCGCGCTTTTTATTGATAGTTTGAGTGCCCTGGGGGTCAAATTTATCTTCGACCGGGTTCTCTTGATAGCCAAGCAGGAAGATGAATTTCTTGCTTTCACCTGGCGCCAGGGTAACTTTCAGGTGCTGCGACCCGATGGGCTGCCATCCGATGGTCTGTGATTGAGTGGATTTTCCACTTTCGACCACGATCGGGGTTTCCCAGCCGCGGTAGGAGCCCAGGAAGGCTTCTCGTTGGGTATCAAACCCTTCCATGGTTTCAGAACAAGTGAAATAGGCAAAGTGATTGCGGCGTTCGCGATATTCCGTCTTATGATAGATGACATTATCCACAACTTCCACTTCGCCAACGGAGTAATTGCGCTGGTAGTTGTTGGTATCATCCACGGCGTCCCAGAGACAGAATTCAATGGCAGAGAATAAGGAGAGGTTGGCTGTTTCTTTGCGGTTATTGGTGATGACAAATTCCCAAATTTCAAGGTTTTCGCCAAGTGGCACAAAATACTTGCTTTCAGATTGAATGCCCTGGTATTCTGACTTGATCCTGGTGTACCCCATACCGTGGCGGCATTCGTACGAATCCAGAGTGGTACGGGTCGGCTGCCAGGTGGGTGACCAAAAGGTTGGTTTTTGGGCGTCATTATCACGGATGTAGACATAGCGGCCGCCAACATCCAGGGGAACGTTGTTGTAACGATATCGCGTTAACCGACGTAATCGAGCATCTTTGTAAAATGAATATCCGCCTGCGGTATTTGAAATGATTCCAAAATAGGCTTCCATTCCCAGGTAATTGATCCAGGGCAATGGTGTATCAGGTCTGGATATTACATATTCTAGTTGTTGGTCATCAAATTTCCCAAAACGCATAATTTCTCCTAATTAATTACGATCTTTTACATCAGGTGATAAAAATGCCCATCTTGTTTTAAGGTGAGCATATTTTTCTTTCTGGAATATGGATAATTACGCGTTCTGGCGTAACTTTGCGCCGCAAGAATCCCTTACGATCAATTCCGTTCCAAGGATGTAGTTCCGTGGAGGTTGAGTGCCATTCTCGATCAAATCGATCAGCAATTCAACTCCTTTGGTACCAATTTGTGGAATAGGCTGCCTGACGGTGGTTAATCGGATTTTCGTCAAGGCGGCCAACGGAATATCATCAAAACCAACCAACGCAATATCTTCGGGGACGTGTAACCCGGAATCTTGAAGTGCACGGATGGCGCCTGATGCCATTAAATCGGAAGCAATGAAGACCGCATCAGGTTTGTGGGGGAGCAGGTTCATCATGGCTTCGTAGCCGCTGGTTTCTGAGAATTCTCCTTTAGCGATCAAAGAAGGATTAATCGGATAGCCTGCTTCAGTCAAGGCTTTGGTATAGCCTTCAATCCGGTCAAGGGTAACCGTGCTGCCATGAGAGCCGGTGATGGTAGCGATGTGTTTATAGCCCAGGTCGGTCAAGTGTTTGGTGGCAACATAGGCTGCATTGACGTTATCTACATCCACATAACTGATGCCTTCATCTTTGAACGGCCGGCCTAAAATGACACATGGAATTCTGGAGGAGGTGAGGCGTTCCATTAGTGGGTCGTCTGCTCTTCCGGATTGAACGAGAATACCGTCCAACATTCCACTGCGAGAAATCCGCGGCATGATCTTGTCTTCATCTTCTTTGTTCGTCACCAGAAAAAGTGAGAGAGAGGTCGTTATTATTGCATCCAAGGGCAATACCCTGGGTAAGCTGCGGAAAGAAGGGGTCGGTAAAGAACGAACTGACACTGCGGGGAAGAACTAGCCCAATCACTCTAGTGCGTTGAGAGGCAAGTGATCTTGCGGCTGCATTTGGGTGAAAACCGGTGATACGAATGGCTTCAAGAACTTGTTGCCGTACTTCAGGGCTGACATTAGGTGAACCATTCACCACGCGTGAAACCGTGGATCGTGAAACTCCTACCTGTTTTGCTATATCTTCCAGGGTTAATTCAGTCATCCCTATACTCCAAGCATATAAATGTGAGCAGAATAATTGCAGATTGAGAGCGCTCCCAAGAATGTCTTCATTATAAGGATATTTGTTTCCATTGTCAACAGGCAATTGTCAGACCAGTATCTTATAATTTCCCAAATACTTATTGATTCACCATGCATAAATATCAATCCCTTCTTGATTTAATCGTTTAGACTTTTATTAATGAATCATTGCATATCTAAACCCAATAAAGGGCGGTGTTATAATCTTAAAATTCTATTTTTCCGGTGGAATTTAAGAAAATTATTACTCAATTGGATTAATATGAAAAAGTTATCCCGTTTTTGGATTATATTTGCCGTCTTACTTATTTTTATTTTGGGCGTTGGTTTGAGATTGTATGCTGCAAATCATCTAAACGTGGATCATGATGAAACTACATACCTGATTGCCTCAAATAACTATGCCAATTATATACGAAATGGCCAATATAATTGGCTGGCTTGGGAACCCTGGAATTATGAACACCCTTCTCTAAATAAAATTATTTTTGGTGTGGCATTACTCACTCAAGCCCCACTGGAAAAAGTGCTGCAAACTGATTTACTTGATGAGGCGCCAATCAAGCAGCAAGGCGCTGTGGAATACGCAATGGCTGCCCGCTTTGTATCGGTTGGTTTTGGCAGTCTGGGCGTATTTTTATTGTCCATTATTAATCCCATTGCCGGATTGTTTTTGGCCGTTGACACGTTGGGCATAAAATACACAAGCGAAGTGTACCTTGAAGCACTGCCCATGTTGGCCAGTTTACTTGCAGTGATTGCCTATACTTTATTTTATTCAAACTTCACTAAAAATCCTCAAAATCGAAAAAATGCCTGGCTTTGGTTGGCTGTTTCAGCCATCAGCCTGGGTGTTACTGCCGCCTCCAAATATATTTACTGCATTGCGGGGTTAGCCATTGGGCTGCACTGGTTGATTTCAGTTATCAGAAAGAAGCTTCCCATACGTTCCCTGTTTATTTTATTGGGATGGGGCGTTTTATCAGTTTTTGTATTCTTTATTTTGGATCCTTATTTATGGGTGCACACTGCTCAAAGATTAGTAAAAACACTGAGTTATCATTTCCGATTTCAAGCTTCTCCACATGTTATTAATGCAAATTACCCGTTCTGGCAACCGCTGGCATGGTTGTTCAGTCCGTTTGCAACTTATCGTCCCGTTCACGATCCGCGAGCTAATGATGCATTTTTATTCAGTATAGATTCCCTCATTTTCATCCTGGCTTTGATTGGCCTGCCCAGGACCTTTAAAAGGCAGCAGGTTTTCTTTCTGTGGATAGTGATTGGATTGGTGATGCTGTTTTTGTGGGGAGCCAAATGGGCGCAATATCCCTTGATCATGCTTACGCCGTGGTGTCTTTCAGCTGCACAAGGTTTTTTCACGCTTATAGATCTGGTCAAAGTGAAGATCTTGAGACTACCTCTCACCAGCAAACAAAACGTCTAATCGATATTACGATAATCAATTGAGGGCATTTCCTCACAGCTTGCTGTGAGAAAGGTTGTGGTTTTTTGCCTCACCCCACCTCCGACGCTTCGCGTGTGGAGGCTTACCCCTCTCCATCCCGCGGATGGAGAGGGGCAGGGGAGAGGCTGGAGTTAAAGGTTGATTGTTTCTTAAAAGTATTTTTAAAATATGATACCCTGTAGCTTGCTTCACGTAGAATTCTATATAAAACCTCCCACTGAAAATTTTAGTGGGAGATTGTATTTGAATTGATACCTGATCAGTCTACAGTCAGGGTCTTACTCAAGTTGCGCGGAAAATCCGGGTCAAAACCGCGGGCAACTGCCATTTGATAGGATAGAAGCTGCAAGGGGATGACGGAGAGCAGTGACGAAAACCACGGGTTTGATTTGGGTAGAGTGATGACATCACTGGCGTTGGTTTTGAGTTGTTCATCTTCCTCACCAATGGCAATGGCGCGTCCGCCGCGGCAGGTGACTTCATTCAATCCGCTGACGATGAGTGGTACGTTGTTGGGTCCTGCAATGAACAGAATCGGCAAGCCTTTGATCACCGCGGAAAGCGGTCCATGTTTAAATTCGGTGGAGAGCATACCTTCACAGTGTGCGTAGGTGATTTCTTTGAGCTTTAACGCTCCCTCAAGTGCCATGGAATAGGTGGCTCCGTAACCCAAACAATAGAGGTCATCCCATTTGTTGATGTCTGGCGTGAGTGTTTCCACCTGGGGTGTACAGGTCTGGATCGTTGTTTCCATCAAGCCTGGTAGACTCTCTAACGATTTCATATCCTTTCCACCGAGCTGATAAGCTAAATAGAGAAAGGCGATGATCTGGTTGGTGAATGTCTTGGTGGCGGGCACGCTGATCTCGTATCCACAGCACAGGGGCAGCCACTCTGAGACAGCGCGGGTCAGGGTGGAGCCGATCACGTTGGATAACCCGAAGCAGGTCATGCCGGTTTCTTTTGAAGCATTGATTGCGTTGAGCACATCCTTGGTCTCACCGGATTGACTGACGAAGATGCCGACATCCTGGCTGTTGAGAGCGGGCAGGAATTGTTCGATGAATTGAGTGGCTACCACAGGTACAGCTGATCGACCGGCCAATTGGGCAAAATATACACTGCCAGCCTGGCAGGCGTGGTAACTGGTACCGCAGCCGATGAGATAAACTTGCCTGGCGTTTTTGATCTTGTCCAGGATGGTTTTTACCGCGTCGCTTTTTTCAAGCACATGCAGCAATTCGCGGGCGACTTCTGGCTGTTCATGGATCTCTTTCAACATAAAATGGGCAAACCCGCCCTTTTGGACTGCATTCATTTCTTCAGTGATGAGTTCTGCATCACGGATAATGAGCGAGCCGTCTTTGACAGAATGAAGTTCGACTCCGTCCGCTTTGAGAGTGACAATTTCACCATCTTCGAGTCGAATGATTTTGCGTGTCAGGGGCAGGATGGATGGCAAATCAGAAGAAAGGCAGGTAAAACCTTCACCAATACCCACCACCAGACCTGAACCTTTTTTGATGGCAAATAATTTATCGTCATTTATTTTTCCGATGACGAAGGCATAATCGCCCTGTAAATCCTCATAGGCATTGCGAATAGCCTGGATGAAATCCTGGCCTTTGTTGATATAGCGTTCCACAGCGTGTACACAAGATTCGCCGTCGTTTTGCGAACGGACCAACAAACCTTCAGCCATGAATTGTTTACGCAGCTCGACGTTATTCACTACATTGCCGTTGTGAGCACCGACCATATCTCCATCAGAATCCAAATGGGGCTGAGAGTTGACCTGTGAGGGTTCTCCAAAGGTTGCCCAACGCAGCTGGGTAATGCCCCTGGTGCCCATCATTTCGGCCAGTTTGTATTTTGCTGCTACATCTTCCACGCGGCCGGCGTCTTTGCGAAGATCGATGGTTGATCCGCTAAGGGTGGCAACGCCCACGGAATCATATCCGCGGTAGGTGAGGCGTTTGGCTGCTTCAACCAAAATAGAGCCTAAATTCTGTTCTTTTTCAGTGACGATCCCAAAAATACCACACATGGATTACCTCTTGTAATTTTAATTATTTCTTCATTAACTACTAAAAGTGTAACATGTTGTTGCTATTTTTTGGAATTTCAAGGATTTTTATCACCCTAAAAAAATTTATTTGCACAAACTAACTAACAGGGAATTGAAAATCGATATGAAGTAGTATTCAGCCGCTGGTTGACCCGCTCGATACGCGGCGGCAGTCTGACCGTTCAACCCGAACATGTGCAGTTGTCGAATCCCTTGGTGGAAGTGCCGGATAATGCGAAGAATAGATTTTCAACCTGCTACTAATAAATAAATCAAGCAAATCTTTTTTTGAACCGCTTTTCTAGCAGAAGGCGGTTCTTTTTGTAAATAATCAGTTGAAAACGGTCTATTTACTTTTGATTTTCAATGTGCAATAATCAGAGTGATTTTTGTTATTTGTAAAAACAGGGAGGGAAATATGTCAATACGGCCAGCCTTCGTTGCAATGCTGATGTGTTTGATTTTAAGTTTTCTCTTTATTGGTAAAGTTAACGCACAAGATTGTGAGGAGGCTTGCCCACCCGTATGTAAATCAGGAAATTGCCCCGAAAATATAGTCGCCCATCTTGGTAAATACAATATGCAATCACTTGGGTGGGTAAAAACCCCGACACATACACCGACCATAACGTCCACGCCAAAACCAACCTTGACACCAACCATCACCACAATTCCGGGGTTGATTATCTATTTTAATACAACCCCTGTGCCGCCGATTGCACCTGTTCTGGAGGCGACTACGACACCTCTGCCAACGGTTGAAACGGTTGCGCCACAAGCAACGCCATCCCCTCAAGTGATTGCAACCTTGACCGGGACGGAATCCGCGGCTCTGGTCGGTGATCAGGCAGCCTCGGCCGCCTTGGGTAAAAGTTCGATAATTACTCCCACGCCGAAAGCAGCTAAAAATTTTTACGAAGTTGGTGGAGTGACCATCCAACAATGGACACTGGTTGTAAGGGAATGGATAAGGAACCCTGTTTGGGTAACGGTTCTTGCGATTATTTTGGCAATTCTCCTAATCAGAACTATTGGATGGTTGGTTATCGGATTAATAACCTGGAGTCGATCTGTTCGCGGCGTGATTGGTCCCATCCAGGTTGAAGACATAAAAGATAATCCTGGTTTGGCTTCGCAATTCTACAAGTATCTGGCAGAATGTGGAGCAAGTTTTCAAAGCTCAGCAATAACTGCTTCTCCCAGCGCCACTCCAGGGTTTACAAGTATTACTGCTGCATTAGTAGAGGTAGCTCCAGTAGAATCCAAGATCATTTCAATAATCCTTTCCGTTTTTTATTTTCTTATCGGAATTAGTTCGTATAGGAATCTTGGGTACAGCGTAACAGCCCATATTAACGGAGAAGACGAAAAAAAGAATATCAATCTACAAGTAATTGTTACTCAGATTAATGGACAGAAATTTAAAACATCGCGCAGATTTGAAGGTTCATCCACTGAAGTGGTTGTGAAAGAGGCGGCTTATTGGGTATTCTGGTATGTCAGCGGCCGGAGAAAATCGCGAGCTCATTTGGCACCCTGGCTGGCTTTTCCTACTTTTGAGAGTTTTTATAACTATAAACAAGCTCTCTGTGAACCTGTGCTTGAAAAGGCTAACGCTTTGTTCACGGGAGCTTCAACAGAAGCGCCGTTTAATGCATTGATCAATCTTAGTTGGGGAGACAAAAATGAACTAAACAACCACTATATTGATGCCTTAAAAAGAAACCTGGAAGGCATCATGATGTGGCCTCATTTGCTTTCCTTTTGGTATCGTTTTGCCGTGATATTGGATTGTTATCGTAAATGGATTCCTCAACCAGACGAAGATTCTAAAAAGAAAGAAGCATTTAAAAATGACCTTTCAATTTATGCGAAGAAGCTTGTCGAAGGAGAACTAAAGGAAATAATTGGTGAGTATGTTTTTACGATTAAAAATGACCAGGGCAGCCTCAAAGATTTTCAGGAATGCATTAAAACTTTTGATTTCACAAATATCAAGTTTATTCTGCTATTGGCAAATATCGTCTGGCTGTATATAGAGAAATTAATTAATTCGTCATTTTCATTATGGGTAAATCAAGTATGCACAAATATTTTCACTCCTTGGCGGACAGTTGATAATTCTCCCGCGAAGGCGCGATATTTTTGGACAATAATTCCATTTTTCCATCTAGGTGCAAGGCAAACAAGAAAGTCCGTTCATCTTGCTCACTATTGTACGAAAGTTGAACAAATTAAAAATGGACCTTTATTGGAATCGATCTATTTTCTGGATGACAGGGTAAAACAAATCATTAATAGTTGGTGTAACGATGTGGGCGTTTATTATGATGTGGCTTGTTATTATTCGTTACGGTCGGAAATTCTTTTTGAACCCTATTCCTTGGACTATTGTGATCTATATACAAAATATCCGCCAAAAAATATAGTCGACGCAAAATATTTTGATGCTATTAAGCAGATCCAGAGAAATCCAGTGTTTTCATCGTTTTACAGAATTATTGCTCAAGAAAATGGAAAAGAGAAACCTTTTGTTTTTGATCAAGCCCCAAAGGGGAATGAAAATTATTCCGTAAACGAGTTGAGTTTAATGATCTTGGCAAAATCAATAACCGACGTTTGGACTGATGAAGAAATACTGATTGCTTTAAAAGCCGTAAATGAGCAGGATAGTAATGAGATCAGGAAATATTTCACTCAACTTATTTTGAATGAAAGTGTCAGAGATTATTGCATTAAAAAAGCCATCAAGTACTTGATCATTTCATTTAAAGAGCCTCAGCCGTATTTAACTTTGGATTGGGTGAGAAATGATCCTGATTTGGATCCTCTCTGGGGCGAAATAGATTTTCAGGTTTTGTTTGATATACCGCCCGAGAAAACGCATAAAGATTTCAAGAAGGATGACTGTAAAAAGAAAATTGAAGGCTTAAAAGCCGCAGATTCTATTTGTAAAGCACTCGCAAAAAAAGATTTGTATTCTCATTCCCATATTACACCTGAATTATTGATCACTATTTCAAAAAATGAGATTGAACTATGGGAAGGTCTCTCAGCTTATTTAAAAACGCCAGATAAGGAATCACTCCGAAAAAAAATCCAGGATTTGTTTAATCAACTTCAGGAACACAAAATTAGTGAGTTAAAATCTTCTAATCCACCTGAACACGCAAAACAAACTACTGACCAGAAGAATGAAAAAGAGGAAAAGGCGGTTGATTATTTTTCAATTTTCGAATTAATTAATCAAAATTGTGATCAATTTGCAACACATGCACTAGCTCATGCTGAGGATTGGAAAGATAAACTAGAAACCAGCAAATTGTTTATTACCTCAGAACGTGTCGCTAATCTGGAAGATATATGGATGATATGGGAAAGAGCGAGAATGCGGCAATGGGATTCAATTGATAAGGAAATAGTTGATTTCATTAACTCGGATGCGCTAAAAGTATTCAAGGACTCCAGGCCACTTTTAGGACGTCTATTCCCGTAGAACTTCCGATGATCCTCCAACGGCCAGTAATCTTGAGTTTTTTAACATTGGCATAACCACGGACTTTTTTGCCAAGCTCTTTTCTTAAGCTGGATTCCGAAATGGAATTCAGCTTTTTTCTTTACCCCCATTTATTGGCCATTATTCTTATTTCGTTCTTACTTTTGCCGGATATGGGGTCGCAATTAATGTAAAAGTTTCTTTTTCCGTGGGGTCAATTTCAATTCTTAAGTGCTCTTCTTCCGTAAAAAAGTTTAAGTTAAATCTCTTGAAAGCGACTTGAATTGGCAGACCAAATGTGCTAATATTGTCTTTACAACCTAGATATAGGAGGGGGGCGAACATCTACCCCCATATATGGGGGGTGTTCTTTTGAATAACGAAATTATACGTAGCAAGAGGAGATCGGTTATGGACAAGGTAGGTAAGCAATCTGTTAATGATGTTAACGAACATACTTCACACAATGATGAACCCTTTGGTCAGGAAGTCATCGTTGTTCCCAGTACGGTTGTTAAACGGGATGGAAGCGTTGTCCCCTTTAACATTGAACGAATTGAAGTGGCTTTAAGAAAGTGTTTTGAGAGTATTGGCAGAAAACCAATCATTCCGATTGAAACAATTGCTCAGCGTGCTGTGAATGTGGTCGCCAGTAAGTACGACCGTCCGTCTGTTGAAGCAATTCAAGATATCGTTGAAATGACGCTGCAATCACTGGGTGAATTCTCTGCAGCCAAGCACTATATCTTGTATCGCGCCGAACATGCCAAGCTGCGCCAATCACGCCCCGTGCCCAGCGACATCCGCCAGGCATTCGAAGAATCAGATTCTTATTTTCCAACCCAATTGCAGAAGTTTCAATTCTATGACAAGTATTCCCGCTTTAATTACGAGTTGGGTCACCGTGAAACCTGGGTCGAAACAGTGGATCGAGCCACGGATTATCTCATTGAATTATCAGACAACAAATTGCCTCAAGAAACCTATGACCGGGTGCGCAAGGGCATCCTTGAGATGCGCGCCATGCCTTCCATGCGTCTGTTGGCCATGGCTGGCCCCGCGGCCCGCCGCAACAATATTGCCATCTATAACTGCTCCTATATGCCTGTAGACAGCATTGACTCTTTTGTGGAAGCCCTGATCATTTCGATGAGCGGCTGTGGTGTGGGTTATTCTGTTGAAAAACAATATGTTGAAAACTTCCCGCGCGTTCATCGCCAGATCCCGGGTGATGTTCCCACCATGCTCGTCGAGGATTCCGCTGAAGGTTGGGCCGAAGCCTTGCGTACTGGCCTAAAGACATGGTTTGACGGCCATGACATGAAATTCGATTTCTCAGCTATCAGAGCTGCCGGTGCCCCCCTGCGTATCAAGGGTGGACGAGCCTCGGGACCGGAACCTCTCAAGAAAATGCTCGAGTTCGTCCGCAGTCGTGTCTTGGCTCAGCAGGGCGGATTTATTCGCCCGATTGACGCACATGACATCATGTGTGAGGTGGGCAATGCGGCTGTTTCTGGCGGCGTGCGCCGCACCGCCATGATCAGTCTTTTTGATTATGATGATATCGAAATGCGCAAATGCAAAAGCGGAGATTTTGAGCGTGAAAACAGCCAACGCTGGAACGCCAATAATTCACTGGTCTGGCCGGATCGCAAGCTGACCCAGCTTGAAATCTTCAACATCATTGCGGACATGCACATGTCTGGACGCGGCGAGCCTGGCATCTTCAACCGTCGGGCGGCGCACAATACCGTCCCCGAAAGACGTAAAAAGGTAGATTTCGGCACCAACCCCTGTGGTGAGATCGTGCTGCGTCCTTACGAATTCTGTAATTTGAGCATTGCTGTTGCCCGCAGTGAAGACACTTACGAAACCCTGCGCGAAAAGGTTGAACTGGCCACCATCATTGGCACCATCCAGGCCATGGCCACCAACTTCCCCGGTATGCGTGATGTCTGGAAGCAGAACTGTGAAGAAGAACGCTTGCTGGGTGTGGATATCAACGGTCAACTGGACAGTTTGGTCGCACAGGACCCGGAAGTGCAGGAAAAATTGCGCAAAGTGGCCGTTGAAACCAATGAAAAATATGCTGACATGCTTGGCATCAACCGTTCTGCAGCGGTCACCACAGTGAAACCCTCTGGTAACTCTTCTCAACTATTGAATTGTTCCCCCGGCATACATCCCCGCTGGTCGCCTTATTATGTTCGCAATGTACGCGTTGGAACACACTCGCCCATTTTCAAAGTCCTGCGCGATGCCGGTGTTCCCATGAACCCTGAGAACGGACAAACCATCGAGAACGCCACCACATGGGTTATTCACTTCCCGGTCAAAGCCCCGGAGCATTCCATCACGCGTGAATCCCGGTCCGCATTGGTGCAATGTGAGTATTGGCTGCAGAACAAAATGCATTGGACGGAGCATAATCCCAGTGTGACCATCACCTATAAACCTGATGAGATCATTGACATCATCAAGTGGGTTTGGGAACATCAAGACGTGATTGGCGGCATGACCTTCTTGCCCTCCTATGATTCTCTCTTCAACCAGATGCCTTATGAACAGGTCGATGAAGCAGAATACAAGAAGCTGGCCGCCAAGTTCCCGAACATTGATTTTTCGAAGCTCTATTATTACGAAGAAAAAGACTTGACTACCGCAGCCCAGGAATTAGCCTGTCTGGCGGGTACTTGTTCGATTGAGTTCTAGTTTCGTTCAGGGTGAAGTGATCCCCTGGATGAAGGCTCAACCTTGACCACTTTAGCGGATATCAAACAGGTTGGCAGAAATTCTCGCCAATCTGTTTGATCTCATTTCATCAGTTAAGAATCAAACGATCAGGAGCGGACAAGTGACTTCTTTGACGGGCAAGGTGATCTTGGTTACTGGCGGTGCACATCGTGTGGGAAAATCCATTGCATTGGGGTTGGCGCGCGAAGGGGCTTCAGTTGCCATTACCTATCACACCTCCCAAAAAGACGCGCTTCAAACTGTTGAAGAGCTGAAAGCACTCGGTGTTCAGGCGGTGGCTTTCTTTTGCGACCAAACCGACATTCTGCAAATCCAAAAAACGGTGAATGATGTACACACCTTTTTTGGCCGCCTGGATGGATTGGTTAATAACGCTGCAATCATGCAGGAAATTCCGTTTTTTGAAATTACACCTGAAGCCTGGGCACAAACCATGGATACCAACGCCAGGGCGCCTTTCTTCTTTACCCAGGCTGCGAGCAAATTGATGCTGGCAGGTGAGGGAGGTGCGATCATCAACATCCTGGATGAAAGCGCCCAGGTTCCCACCCGTTACTATATCCATCACAGCGCATCCAAAGCAGGCTTGCGTATGCTCACCCTTTCTACTGCGTTGGAATTGGCCCCGCGCATCCGTGTGAACGCAGTGCTGCCTGGGCCGGTCTTGATGCCCGAAGGCGGCGATGAAGAACGCTGGAAGCGCCTCGAAAAGAACACGCCGCTCAAGCGTCTGGGCTCTCCTGAAGATGTTGCCAGAGCTGTTCTCTATTTAATGAAAGAAGAGTTCATCACCGGGCAGGTTTTGGTGGTGGACGGCGGACGTACGATCAAATAATCTGTATCGGAGATCATTCATGGGTTCAGTGTTATCTGCAGCAAAGATAAGAGACCTCCAAAAGAATAATCCCCCTTTGATCGAGGGGTTGTTGGACGCAGATCAGCAAATCCAGCCCAACGGAGTGGATCTCAGTCTGTATTCCGTTCAGGCTTTTCAATCCGGCGGTCAGCTCGGGTTTACCAGCGCAGAACGCGTTTTGCCTCAATTGACAACCATCGAATTCAAAAATGGTTGGGTTGACCTTCCGCAAGGGCAATACCTGGTGACTTTTAATGAAATCGTCCACCTGCCAGTGGAGGTGATGGCGCTGGGGCGTCCGCGCTCAAGTCTGCTGCGCATGGCCGTTTCTGTCGGCACTGCGGTCTGGGATGCAGGTTATAACGGACGTAGCCAAAGCCTGCTGATCGTCTACAATCCAGGCGGAGTGCAGCTGGCGCAAAATGCCCGGCTGCTGCAGCTGGTTTTCTTTGAAATTGAAGGCGGCACGCACGCCTATGACGGCTTCTTCCAAAACGAAAACATGAACTTACCCAAACAAAAGGATGCATTATGAAAATTACGGCTTATGTATCTGGGGCGCTCACCGGCGGAGATGAAATTGAAGTGCTCAAGCATTTTTATGAGCGCATTGCTGAAACATGCAAGAAAGCAGGCATTGAGGCTTATGTGCCGCATCTTGTCTCCGACCCGATTGGCAACCCAAATATGACGCCGGATGAAGTCTATGATCTTGACCGCCGCCAGGTGCTTGAATCCAACTTACTGGTGGCTTATGTGGGTTATCCCTCGTTGGGGGTCGGGCAGGAAATTGAAATTGCCCGCGAGAATAACATCCCCGTGGTGATGCTAATGGAGAAGGACCGCAGAATTTCGCGCATGGCGCGCGGAAACCCGGCTGTGGTGGCTGAAATTCACTTCACAGATCATGACGACGCGCTTCAGCAGCTCTCTCACTGGCTGAAAGAGTGGAAAGCATGACCAAATTTGACCGCACCTACAGCGATTGCCTGCGTCAGATCCTGGACCACGGCATTGAAGAGGTCAACGAACGCACGGGACACAAAGTAAAGGCGCTGCCCGGTCTGCATTTTAATCTTGACGGGGGTTTTCCGCTGCTGACATTGCGTAAGATCGCTCCGCGTGTGTTCGCCGCGGAACAGGTCTGGTTCATGATGGGCAGCCGCAAGCCGGTGGAATTCATCGACCAATATACAAAAATATGGAATGATTTTACCAACATCAACGGGGTGGTCAATTCGGCATACGGTTTTCGCTGGCGGCAGTTCTTTGGTCGGGACCAGATTGGCCTGCTGATCAAATTGCTTGAAAAAGAACGCAGTTCACGCCATGGGGTGGTGATCGCCTGGGACCCAGCGTCTGACGGCTTGAACCCTGAACTCAAAAAGAAAAATGTTCCCTGCCCGATCTCGTTCACGGTCAACATCATTGGCGATAAACTGCATTTTCACACCATCTTTCGTTCAAACGATATGGTGGTGGGTTGTCCGTTTGATGTGGCCGGTTTTGCCCTGCTGCAGCGTATGTTGGCCGCCCGTCTGGGTGTGGGGGTGGGGGTTTATTCCCACTCGATTTCAAATGCACACATCTATGATGTACATTATGATGCCGCACGAGAGATCATCAGCCGCACCGGGCAGGAAAAAGAAATTGAGCTCAACGCCCAGCCGGAATGGTTTGCCCGCGCTGAAAAAGGCGACGTCACCCTGGTGGATGAGATCGTCCAAATTCTGGATGCACAATACACTCCGGCGCCTCCCATCAAGGGATTGCCGGTGGTTTTGTAGACACTTTTGGTTTCCAAGGTTGGTTTGATGGCAGATTCAGTTCCCGTTTTCAGAGGCGCCACACTTCAAGGACTCCTGACCGAGGCTCACGATTACGTGGTCAGCCACGGTGTGAAGCGCGAATCTTCCCGCGGCAGTACATTTTCGGTCAAGGCACTCACCCTGGTTTGGGAAAACCCTTCGAATTCGGATGAAAACTATTGGGGCTGGTCCAGAGAGTCCGCGGATTTCTACCAGCAGATTTTTGTGGATGGAAAATCCGAGAACCGGCCTGAACGGCTGGCGGAAAAAGGCGATTATCTCTTTCCATACACCTATGCCGCACGCTCACGGTTTTGGGATGGCGGCTGGGGATACATCCAGGCTGTGCTGCGTGCCACCCAAAAATTGGGCGGCGACGTGACAGCAATCACGAAGAACCAAGACGCTTTTTTAGGCTATCTTGCAACTGCGGGTGAAATGGTTCATTTGCAAGTGATATTGGCGGTATGGGATTGGCTTGGCAGCCAGCAAATGGATGCTTTCCTTAAAAATCCGTTCATGGTGGATTCGTTTTTATCCAGATCGCGTATTGATCAATTAAATCGTATTATTAATGAAATAGGTGAGAACCCGGCTTCACGCAGGGCGGTGACGGTCTCTTTTGTCTACCCCGAATTGGATCAGCGCATGAAACCCCTGTTGGGTATTCCGCCTTACCAGTTCTTTCAACTGCTTCCCGGTGAAGCAGCCGAACCCCTGCATTCCTTCCACGTGCACCGCTCACTGGATGCCGGCCAGGGGGTGCTGTTGGACTTTATGCACGATTATTACTGGCTGGCAGAAGCGGCAGGCCGGGTCAACCGTCCGTTGGGCACGGTCACGGTGACTGCAGGAGATTTCCACGTCTATCTGCCCTCAGAAGCCGCGCCCGCCGTGGACCGAATTGAAAAATGGTTAATGGATGTTACGGATGGATATCAGGCTGGTCTAGGCACGCCTGAGAAACTATTGCAAAAAGACAAGTACCTGCAAAATGCACTGAGAATTTATTCCTTATTGGGAGACGCGCAATGATCTTAACCAGCCAGCAAATTATGGAAAGAATCAATAAAAAAGAATTGGTCTTTTCACCCCAGATCGATCAATTTCAGATTCAGCAGCATTCGGTGGACTTGCGCCTGGGTTTCTCTTTCTTGCTCCCCAAAGCCTGGGATATTACCAACGAAGGCCGCGTTGCAGTGCGCACGGATCACCTGGATTTTAATCACAAGTCCATGCGGCATACTTTGGTTGAGCTGGAAGAGGGCCAGGTCTTTGACATTCTGCCCGGGGAATACGTGGCGGTGACCACGCTGGAAAAGATCAAACTGCCTGACGATTTGATGGCCATTCTTTATCCGCGGTCTTCGGTCAACCGCAGAGGTCTCTCGATCGATCTCACCGGTGTGGTGGATGCCGGCTACGAGGGCAACCTGCTCATCCCCGTGCGTAACAACACCCAGTCCCAGGTCATCCGCATGTACCCGGGCGAGAGAATCTGCCAGGTCGTATTTGAAGAAATAAATGGTTCGGTCAACGTGAAACAAAGCCGCTGGCAGAACTCGGACGTGATTGTCACTATTAAGGAAGAACGCAGTTCCTCCGAGATGGAGTTCGTGCGCAAGGGCAATATCACCGGCTTGAAAAAAGAATTTCCACTGGAATAAGATCAGGCTGGCAGCAGTCTCTGGTTGATCTCCAGCACGTCCTGCGGATAGCGGGTCAAGTCTTGCACCAGGCGTTCGACATCCGATCCGTACTGCAAGCGGCGGGCGAGATAGGCGAACTCGTCGCTGTCGTAGGGCGGAATGTTGACGTCTTTGGCATTGCCTCTCACTACCCGCAGTGAATCGATCAGCCAGCGCATGAAGGTATGCGCCTTGCGCAGGCGGTCGTAGTCTTCGGTGGTGAGATACCCGGCCTGATGCAACGCCGCCATGGCTTCGCGAATGTTGGTGAGTCTGAGGGTTTTATCTTTAACGCCGTAATTGATCTGCAATCCCTGCACCAAATATTCAATATCCACCAGTGCGCCGGGGCTGAACTTGGCGTTGAAGGTGCCGGCTGCCACCAGGTGGCGTACCTGTTTTTCACGCATGGCGCGCATGGCAGTCACGTCAAAAAGCGTGCCGTTGTAGACATACTCGTCGCGCAGCTTGCTTATTTGGTCGCCTAATTTGTCGTTACCAATAATCGGACGCAGCTTGACCAGTGCCTGCCGTTCATACGGCCAGGCAGGACCCTCCGGTGCGTAATACTTCGCAAAAGATTCGAGCGAGACGGCCTGGCTGCCGGCCTTCCCGTAAGGCCGAAGCTGCAAGTCGATGTGAAAGACACCTTCCTGTCGGGCTTGTATTGATTGTAAAAGCGATTGGATCAACTCTTCGTAGAAATTGCTTACCGCAATGGGTTTTAGTCCGGCGGTTTTTCCCTGACCGGAATAAACCAGCATGAGTTCGATATCAGAGGCAAAGCCAAGTTCGCGTCCGCCGCATTTTCCCAGCGCCAGCAAGACTGCTTCAGCAGGTTGACGGTTTTCCAATTTCGGCTGTCCGTGAAGTTTCACCAATTCCTTTTGGCAGTGATTAAACGCAATACCGAGGACGACTTCCACCAGGTCGGTGAGTTCTTCAGAGAAAGTGCCGAATTCGGTGGTGTATCCGAGGATGTGGCGCATGTCGATGCGGAACATCTCACGGTCTTTAAAGGCATTGATGCCTTCGCGCCAATTGGCAGCTTTGGCGACGGCTTTTTGAGCTTCTTTCTCAAGCTCCTTGCGGTTGAATGCATTCTCCAATGTGTTCACATCTCTCACGATCGGAAAGAGATTGGAGTACTGCATGCGCAGGAAGTCATCCCAAAGGAAGTCGCTGACGCCCAGCAGCTTGGCCAGGGCGTTGAGCACTTCGGGTCGTTCAATGCGGGCAAATTCGTCCACCCAGTTGGGGCGCTCAAAGAGTTGATGCAAAAATTCTCTGAAGTGCAGCATGGCGCTCTCAGGGTTGGGCGAATAGGGCAGCAGGTGGGTGAAATGTTTAATCAGCACTGCGGCGGCACGCAATTCCCGTTGTTTCTCGGCTGAGATGATTTTTTGACCATTTTCATTGGTGACATGCAATACATCACTGGCCTGGCTGCCAATGGATTGCACCAGCATGCGTACGATATTGATATGGCTGAGCGCCAGCGCATTGCTAAATTCATACAAGAAGCCTGCCGTGTCTGGTGCGCTGATGCGCAGCACAGTATATTTTTGATCTTCTTCATTATCAATTTCAATTTTCACCGGGTATAACGGCATGCCTTCGGTGGGGGTTTCGTGGAAGGTAGCGCCCACCCTTTTGACCAGATCGCCTTGGGCTTCGCGGCGGCGGCCGGTTTTGATCTTTGTGATCAAGGCTTTCAATTCATCGGCGTAATTTTTCCATAACTCTGGCTGGATGGTCTCATCACGAACCGAGCGGACGATGAAGACGTCCACAATCTTTTTCAAACCGTTGTCAGGGCTGCCATTTTCGGAGGCTTCGTAGGTGAAAACCTGGCTTTCCAAAATGTCCAGGCCATAGAGGTACATCAATCCGCAGATGATCGAGAGCACACCCAGATGGTCGTAACCAACGATGGTCACCCGCCAACGGTTGTCATCCACAATCTGAGGTTCCACGATGACGGGTTTTTCGCTGCTTAAAAGTTCGGTCAGCCTGGCGTGGTGTGCGATCTCATCGGGGCTAAAGGTGGTCGCATAAGAGGCATCCATGCGGGCGACATGCTGCTGAATCTTTAATGCATTTTCAGGCGCAATGACGACCGGCTCAACCGGTTGGTCTCCGACATATTTCAGAAAGATGGTGCGCAGTGCCAGGGAATGTTTTTCATAAGCCTGGATGAAGCGTTCGCCGGCCCCCTGGCCTTCAAAACCTAATCGGCGGGCGATCAGCGAGATGGAATGTTCATCCGAGGGCAGGGTGTAGGTTTGCTGATAATCCGTGATCTGAAGGTAATGCTCAATGGTGCGCAAGAAGATATAGCCGTCAGTGAGGATGCGTGCCTCTTCTGGAGTGATTAGTTTTGCATCTCTCAGCAGGGGGATGGCTTTTAGTGTCGAACGGGTGCGGATGGAAGAATGGGTTAATTGTAGGGATTGAACCACAAATTCCACGTCGCGGATGGAGCCTGCGCCAAGTTTGACCTCACCCCATTTGCGGCCTTTTTCGAGTAAGAATTCTTCGGTGCGCTGCTTCATTGAGAAAATTCCGGCGCGTACTTCTTGAGCAGGGATGCTGAATAGTAATGGCTCAACTTCCTTGCGCAGCTCCTCGCCGAAGGCCAGATTACCGGCAATGGGACGCGCCTTGAGGAATGCTTGTTTTTCCCACAATAATGCGGACTGCTTATAGTAGCGCAGATAGCCTTCAAGTGTGGTTACCAGCGGGCCGTCGTGTCCCCACGGACGCAGGCGCATATCCACGCGGTACAAGAATCCATCACCGGTGTTCTTTGAGAGGATATCGATGAAGGATTTGGCAAGCTTAAGGTTGTTATCTGAATCCTGTTTGGCAATGAAAAGAAGGTCAATATCAGAACTGTAATTGAGTTCCCGTGCGCCGAGTTTTCCCATGGCCAGCACGGTGAAATTGGAAGCAGAAACACCGGTTTCGTCCACCGCCAATGCCAGACAGGCCCTGGTCATACCGATGGCCATGCGCGAGAGCTGTGAAAAGACCGCACGTAGGTCGAAAAGATCAAGAAAATCACTTACCCCGATGCGTAGAAGCTCACGACGTTGGTAGCGTCGCAGGGCGCTTAACCTTTCCAAATAATCTTTCTTGGATTGCCATGCTGCCTGACCCTCATTATGGAATTGGTCCACGGTTTTTCGTTCTGTGAGCAGCTTGCGTTCTCCCAGCAGGCGGATGGCATCCGGTGTACCCAGCATGATTTCAGTCAAAAAGGGACTGGTTGAAAACAAGGTCACCAATATTTCTACCAGGCGTGGGTTGTCTTGCAAGTCAGTAAATAATGTAGCGCCAAAGGCTTCGGCCAACCGCTCAAAATGAACCAGCGAACGATCCGGGTCCGCTGCGCTGGTGAGGGCCGGGATCAACCACGGAAGCAGCACCTGCATCTCATTTGGATAGGTTGAAATCAGGCGGCTGAAGATATTCTGTGCGTTTTGACCATCTGCAAAGATATTTCCCTGAAGAAACTGAGCAATTGCCAGGTTGGCATCGGTGATGTTGTTTTCTGCTTTCATGAGGGACTCTTCCATAAAAAAAATTATACTGTAAGTGTCAGGTTTAGCTATTGAGAAAAGGTACCTATAATCTTATTCCATTTGCCTCTTGAAAAAAGTACCCGTTCGGGTAATATACAGGGTAAGGCAGGTTCTCTATAATCACTAAATACTTTTTGAGGACTTATTGTTTTTATAAAACTATTTGATTTTAATTTCTAAAGGAGAAAACTAAATGTCAAAGACAGTCAAGGAAGTACTGGAACTTGCAAAAAATGTAAAAATGGTCGACCTGCGGTTTATTGACCTGCCGGGAACCTGGCAGCATTTCACCATTCCCGCCCATCGCCTGGACCTCGATCTGTTTGAAGAGGGCATTCCGTTTGACGGCTCATCCATCCGCGGATTTCAGGAAATTCACGAATCCGACATGCTCCTGCTGCTCGATCCTGATACCGCTTTTGTTGATCCTGTAGCACCGCTGCCCACCCTGGTGATCAGCTGCGATGTTTATGATCCGATCACCAAGCAGCCTTACAGCCGGGATCCCCGTTACGTCGCCCGAAAGGCTGAAGCCTATTTGAAGCAAACCGGCATTGGTGACACTGCATTCTTTGGTCCTGAAGCTGAATTCTTCATTTTCGATAATATCCGCTACGGCAGCAGCACCAATGAATCCTTCTACGAAATCGACAGTGCTGAAGGCTGGTGGAACAGCGGTGACAAGAGCAAACCCAATATGGGCGGACAGATTCTTCCCAAACGCGGATATTTCCCCGTGCCTCCCACTGATACTCTCCAGTTGTTGCGCAGCCAAATTGTCATGGCACTTGAAGAAGCCGGCGTCGAGATGGAAATTCACCATCATGAAGTTGCTTCTGCTGGACAGGTTGAGCTTGGTATGAAATTTAATACCCTGATCCGCATGGCTGACCAACTCTTAACCTATAAATATATTGCCAAGAATGTAGCCAG
>PNNU01000007.1 GCA_013824385.1 Anaerolinea sp. | reverse complement strand
TTGTAGAGGATAGCCATTAGATCGGTGGTGGGTTCAGCGCGAAATTTGGACAGTTGTGGCTGGATCGGGACCTGGATGCCCAGGTCAAACGAACGCCTGAGCAGGTAAGGAAGGTCAAAGCCGATGATGTTATAGCCGCAGGAGCGGCCATCCATTTTCGCGAACGCGGTCCAGAACCAGCGGATCAGATCGCTTTCGGCCTTGGTTTCAGGGTCGCCGATCAGGTGAACTTCTACCTGGCTTTCAATCCCGCTTTGCAGCGAGATGGCGATGACTTTGCCCAGATCGGCATCCAAAGGAGCCTGCGCAATCTGCTCGGTTTTCTTCTCAGTGATGTACTGAGAAATTTTGTCAGCGTCTTTGTAATTGGCCGGAGCAGTTGGCTCGGGTAGGAGCGCAATTGCATCCGGGTTGGCCGTCGTTTCAATGTCAAAAAACAAAATCGGTTTCATGTAATTCTCCTTGTAATGATTCTTGAGTTACGAAAATCCCAGCCCTTTTTCCTTGAGGGATACCCAGCGAGATAATCCGATGACCAGGTGGTCCAGGACGGACACATCCAATAGCTTGCCGGCCTGAACAATGGCGCGGGTAACACTGATATCTTCTGGACTGGGGGTCGGGTCTGTGGATGGGTGATTGTGAGCGATCAGGATCGCAGCCGCATTCCGTTGCAGCGCCGGTTTGAATAACTCGCCAACGCGCACCATCGAGGAATTGAGCGAACCGTGGTAGATCTCAATCACATCCAGCATTCGGTTACGGGTGTCCAACGGCATCACCACCATGTATTCCTGCTCGCGGTGGGCCAGCATTGGCATCAGAATCTGGGCTGCGTCTCCGGGTGAATGAATAACAGGGCGTTCATCCTCCGGTTGGAGCAGCTTGCGCCCTAACGCCAGGGCAGCTTTGAGTCGTAAGGCGGTCAGGTTACTGACACCCTGTACCTTGGCGATTTCGTTCACATGCGCCTGAGCAATCTTCTGGATCGTGCCAAACTGAGCCAGCAATTGTTCAGCGGTTTCGATTTGAGTCGAACCACCGATGATGACGGCCAGCAGTTCAGCCAGGCTGCATGCATCTGAGTCTTTGGCTACCCGGAAAGCGGGCTGCTCACGAACAGGCAGGTGCTTGAGCCGGGGCAAACTATAGGTTTGGGGATGGGTGTTTTGGATGAGGTACGGTTGAAAGTCATTCATGTCTATCTCCTATGAAAAAAAGGGGACAGACCACCCCTGGAGGGATGCTGCCCCCTCCGTTGGGGTCGTGTGATTCATGCGGTCGGATCGTAGCCGGTTTCGAGAAAGATCTTGCGGTTAATCGCTTCGCACTCTTCCCAGGTCATCAGTTCATCTCGCCTGACACCTGGGTATCCAGGCGCTGGCGGGATCAGCCAGGGATTTTCTGCGAACTGTTTCTTGATCCGTTCAGTTTTGACATCCAGAAAGTGGCGTAAACCACCTTTTGTGCACCGCCATCCCAGTTCTTTGGTGTATTTGCCATCCCAATCACGGTCACGGAACGTCTTACTCCCGCAGATCGGACAAGGCGGCATTCCTTCTGGATCAGGAGCGCGTGCGCCACCAGATTGAAGATACAGTCTTACGGCTTCAATGGCTTCACAATAGGCTGCGCCACACGAGCATTCTTTGTTTTTGTTGACCCGGTGATAGCGTGTTGGGAAGCCAGAGCCAAAGTCCACCAGGTATTGATATCCCTGGATTGTGACTGTAGGTGTAACTACCAATACAGTTTCTCGAATACCAGGTCCTTTCCGATATCTCTGGATTGGAATATTCCTCCTCTCCAATAAATCCAGATCATTCGATGAAAGTTCGGTATTCATAGGCACCTTCCAGGAACCAATCCACTATGGGGATGTTCCGATCCTCTACAGGGATCTTTCGATCATCTACGAGGATGTCTTGATTCATTTCGGGAATGTGCCGTTCAGGAATCGGGATTTGTATTTCGAAGTCGTTTTCCTGAGGCAGATCCTCTTCTCGATCTTCGTCTGGATCATTTTCGATGTGTACTTCCCGTAGATGGGGTATGAGAACAATTGAGGTAGAGTCCTGATACGGTCCGCCATGACTGATTTTGGTAAATGGTTCCAGACCATTCAAAGCGTGAACCCAAGCCGTACCGGGTCGTGGTCCCTTTCCCAATACTTCAACGGGAATAACCACATCTCCATAACAAGTACCAACAGTGATTTCTGCTTTGATCATGTGTTCCTCCTGTATTTTTTTCTAAAAACAACAAAGGACACGCCTGGATTGGAATGTCCTTTGTTGTGATTCTCGATGAAAATCAATGGGTTAGAACGGGATGTCGCTTTCGTTTGAAGTGTTCATAGGCGTTTCGCTTTCATCGGTATCTTCACGACTGGAAACGAAGCGCACAGCAGAAGCAGTTACCTCGAAAGAAGCGCCATACTTGCCATTATTTTCCCAAATATGCGGACCCCCGGTTTCAGGGTCAGGTGTTAAGCGGCCTTCAACCAGGACACGACTCCCTTTGTGAAGATGTTGGTTGCAGGCTTCAGCTTGTTTGCCCCAAACCGTGATGCGGAACCAGGTCGTCTCCTTGACAGGTTGCCCATTCGTGTTGTTATAACGACGGTTCGTGGCAACAGACAAAGTAGTGACCGGCTGACCAGAAGGTGTGAAGCGCATTTCAGGGTCTTTCCCCAGATTTCCGATGAGGATGATAGTTTGGTACATTGTGATTTTCCTTTCTGAGTTATGTGATGGTTAGGTGGATCAGGCGACAACAGAAGCCGGTGCAGGTTGATTACGTTGACTTGCCAACCAGTTACGAAGTTCATCTTTCGATGCAGGCGATTTGCCCATTTTTGTCTTGAACTGGTCGTAGGCTTCCTGCTCGGGCACATTCCCATTAACCAGGACGCCGTCACCATATTTGCGTACTATCGGAGCAGATGGTGAAGACGATGGTGCCGATGAACGAGAGGTTTGTGAATTCGTTGATGTAGCCGAACTATTTGATTGGCCACTTTCACGACCTTGATCTAACCCGGCGTTCTGGGCAATCTCCTTGTCATATAGTGAATTGCCGAATTGTTCACCCATTTGGCGGAAACAACGTTTCAAGCAGTCTGTCGCAGAACCAGCCAATGCCATATCCAATGCTTCCGGAGTATCGCCGGTGAAAACGCAGCGTCCCAAATCAGCATGGCTATAGGGCTTGCCGTCCAGGTCTACTGATACCTTGCCGGTGATATACACCAGCCCGACTTCCTCTGTCTGAACATTGCCATTGGCATCGATCAGCGGAACCTTGCGTTTTTCCTGCTGGTTCCAGACCAACACCTTTTTCTGCCAGCGTACAATAACTGGCTCGCCAATCAAGTCAAACGACCAGGCAAAACCGAACACAGTATTTGCTCGATCAATGACATCATAGCCTTCCAGGTAAGGGACAGAACCCATTCCCGGAGCTTGCCGGCGTTTTACCCTGGTCATATCCAGCGGTTGGCGCAATTCCCAGAGAATACGGTTTAGCCGATCCCCCAGGCTCCCATCTATTGAGGGTTGCTCATTCATGTGAATCTCCTTGTCTCTATCTGAATTTGATCGATTTTGTGCCGCCTCTGAGAGCCGGACGCCTTCAATATGTTTGCAGAGAATCTGTGGTCCTCGCTGTTGGTAGTCCATACAGGTACATACCCAGGTGTCTCCTTGCAAAGAAACGGCGTATGGCAACTTGTCGCCATTTTTGACCGTCCATTGTTGGGGTGCAATGCGGGTGACTAGAAACTTACCAGCCAGGATGGCAGATCGCGCACGGTCGGTGCGCTCAGCTTGTGCTTGTATCAATTCTTTGGTTTCTTGCATGTTTCTCCTTGTGAAAATATCCAACGTTGAATAGAAGAGTCCAATTAATGTGAAATACCGATCCTTGAAAAAGAGCTTCAAGGACGTTCCAGCGTTAAAAAACCACCCGTGTGAAATTACAGGGCAGCAAACGCCAGGGGAGAAGTTAACCCCTTCTTCGCTGGCATTTATTGCCCTGTTTTGTTAAGTATGGATGGGTAAGCAGGGCAAATCCCCGTCTACCCATCCATGAACCCCCTTCAAGGGGGCTATTTTTTTCTCCATGTAATATGAACCTCTCTGCTTCTCAGCACGCCAAAAGCGCCCCAAAATAGGAAAAGGTTATTTGTTAAAGTGCAGCCCCAAATCCAAGGGGGTAAAACAAAAAGGAGGATCACTCACCCCCGAAAATCATCGGGAGCTTTGAGATGGCAACTCTCTGTAACCTTCTTGCACTTTAAGCAAGAGGGTAAAGCGCCATCTTGTGATCCTCCATGAGCCCGAAGCAGAAAAACCATTCGCTCCAGGTTAAGAAAAACCTTTTATCCGCAGGTAATGGCCTGGCTTAGTTTTCTGGTAGAAGATTAACCAATCACTTGAACTCATATCCTATAACGTGTATTTGAGCCTCTTTGCGCATGGTAAAGGCTATATCAGATGCCATTCCCCGGATGAACACCGGGAATCTTCGAGCGCACAGGCATAAAGTATTGATCGGGACGAGTCAGTCTGTAGTTAAATCCTTGCTATCAGAAATGGACGCTGTCTCTCCGAAGCCACTCTCAACTTCAGCATTACCGGTTTGGCCTTTTTTGTTCGCAGATTTCGGTTTTTTCTCGCTTTGTATCGCAGCATCTATCCCACCTTTTGGTATGCTCGGGACACTGGAAGCGGGCAAAGCCGGTTTTTCCAGTACGATGATGCGTCTAGCTACAACTTCAACGACGTTGCGGTCGATCAGCACCTGACCGGGTTTGAAGTCACCACCTTTGATATCGATGGCCAGTTCTCCAAAGCTTTTAGATCTCCGGGCTTTGCTGACAAATTCCTCCAGACTTTCACGGTAATCTCTTGATTGGAGAAAACCATGCACTCGTAATCGCATACCCCGGTGGATATGGATTAGACCATTTGCGCCGCCGCTTACTCGAATATTGATGTAATCGCCGGCATCCCGTTCTAGGTCTAACTTTTTGGATGGCTGATCGCTGTCACGATAGACCACCAGACGGAAGAACAAATCTTCCATGAATTTCCATGGATCGCGCACAACGATCCCTTCGACAACAACTTCATTGATCAATCGAGCCTCCTTGTGTCATCATCCTCACGATAGAGGAATCTTTAAAACAAAATGCCGGACACATCACCCTGTGGGTATAGTCCGGCCAACGATAGAATAAAAATTATTCGTTTTGTTAATTTCAGTATAGCAACAGCCAGGTCTTTATCCCAGGGGGATAGTTATCACTTACTGAAAAATGCTTGGACGCATGGGGTTCCCATATCGCGGCCAGAACAGGTTAAGGGCTGGACCTGGATCAACGTTATTGTTTATCCTCGAATGCCCCATCACCATATCTAAAGGGATATTCCAGCGGGAGCAAATATCCTCAACCAATATTTGAAGAGAATGGATCTGCACCTGAGGGTATTCTTCCCAAAAGCGATAACCAAAGGAATTGTTATAGTCCTCGAATAGACCACCATTCGCCGATGAAGTCGGGCTAATGTAATAACGAGGGTCAACGTGTCCCAAGTTCACCAATTCAATGCCAATCGTTTGGGATCGTGGTTCAACAAAACTACCATCCAGGTTTGTACAAACCGGGCAGGATGGAATACAAAGGTTCCGATTTCCGTAGCAATTGACATGATAAGCTGCAAACTGCTCAGGTATAACTTGATATACCTTGCCATCTCGATCAATGACATAATGAGCGCTGCTGTTGTGTGGTTGTTGGAAGGTTGCAATGGTCGCTTCTAATGAACCTTCAGTATAGTGAAGGACAATTGCTCTGGGTTGCTTTTGAAAATCAAAATTACAGGAAGGACGGATATCGACTCGAGCTGGCAATAGTTTCTGTGCTTCGTCACTAATATCGCTTGGAAAAGTCACTTGATTTAATGCGTGCCGCCACTGATCACTATCCACCTGACTGCGTTTGCAAAAATTAACCAAATTCTGGTACTCAGAAAGAGAATTGGGAATCCAGGGAGTTGGCGTTTCTGTTGGGACGATGGTAGGTGAGATTTCTATATCTGGCATTGGTTCAGAAGCCACTGATGCCATCTTTGTGATGTCAACAATTTCTGTTTGTTGTGTTATTTCATTATTGTTCTGAATCTGCAACTGCGGTTCGGCGTGAACCCCGCCTTGAGTGACACCAACCATAATAAAAAATCCGATTTCTAAAACAAGAGGGTGTGGGACCATCTTCAATGGGTAAACGCTCGCAGTTTTGCAATACCAGTCTGAGTTACAGTAACATTTGGTACCACTGATGGAAACAAGATGGATAAATTGGCCGATACGTTGACTCGTACCGTGTTATCTCCACCGCTAACTTGAATGCCGGTTACGAAGGCATGAACACCTTTGGCGGATAAGCCGATTGTATTTGAGCTTACATAGGATTGAGCATTCGCCCAGGTTTTTGAGGTGGAAATCAGACTACCGGTATCTTGGAAAACACGCTGGTTAATCTCAGCAGCAGCGGCCACAGCCGCCGCGTCCGCTGCTTTTTGAACCTCAGATATAGCGTAGAAATACCGCCCCAGCTCGATGGCAAAAGCCAGAGCGGGGATCAATACCAGCCCGATAAACACTGCCCAAAATGTCATGGAATAACCGCGCCGATCGTGAAGCAATTTTTTTCGCAAGTTACCCATTACCACCCCTCCTGCCGGAATGTGGAATCGGCGCGGACATTGAATGTTTGCCCGGGCAGCCCAGGAAACAGGCTGGTCAAAGGAGCAAGAAAATTAGGTACGCTTCCACTTACTTGAATTTTAAGAATACTTCCGGCGCTGCCACCCGGAGCTAGGACGCTAACAGAAGTGTTTTCCAAAATACCTGCTTGGGCAATGGCAGATTTTGCCCCACTCATTGCATAACAAGCAGGGCACTGTTGAGCAACACTTCCCATCCGTGCGCCATGTCTGGCTGCGGCCTGTACAGCTTGTTGAGCATAGACAACCATCCCTAGGTTGACAATGGCCAGCATGACTAAAATGGCAATCGGGGTTGTTATGGCCGCTTCAAGCATTTCCATTCCTCGTTTATCTTTTAAAAATTTCATAAACCTCCATCTAAAAATGAGGTTCTGCCGGATTCTCCTGGGCCGGCAGAACTTTAAGACCTATTAGATTTTTCCGGCGATATCATTCACTTTGGCGGCGATATTCTCGCCCAGCAGCCGGTAAGCGCCATAGCTGACCAGGACAACCACTGCAATAATCAAGGCGACCTCAGTCGACTCAATTCCTCGGTTATCTTTCAGAAAACGCAAAGCCAATCACCTCCTCTCTTTGTTAGATTAACGGGTATAGAACAAATAACAGCGACCCGCAGAAAATCGAAACCACAAATGGGATTTCCCTTTGTTTTCGCAAACTGGCAATCACACCCTGGATACCACCCACAACTGAAACAGGGATCAGAATTGCAGGGTTCCCCGTTATTAACGTTATGGCGATCAGAAGCTTTACGTCTGCGCCACCCATGATGCCGAACTCCCATAACATCCAAATACCGAGAATCACTACGCAGATTATGGCAGCTGCAGGTTGAAATATTCCAGCAAAGGCCGATAGCGTAAAGGCAAAAGCCAGGCGTTTTTCCCTGGGGTTGAAGTCTGCCACATGAGTTAAAGCAATGGTCAAAAAAACTGGAGACCAAAGCCCATGAAACAGGCCAAATACCCCTGCCCCAATCAGGCATCCCAGGGTTAATGGCATGGGCACTTCACGGTCCCTCAGATCGTAGATCATGCAAACGAATAGCAGGACAAGTAGTACAGAATTGGCGATCAGGTTTAGCTCCATTGCCCTCATCTCAAAAAGGGTGCTCCAGAATAAAAAAAAACCGGACACATACTGCGTATCCAGCAGGCAAATGTCCGGCCAACGATTAAAACATCCTAAATTGTGTCTATAATTTTATTGTAGCAATTTGATTATGTTATCCCAGGGGGAAATTAATCGGTTAATAAATGTCTCTAAAGCCAATGAATACAAGACCTTAAAACAAGAAAATGTCATTCAACATCAATTCCCTGAACTACTTTGAATATCTCATCTGCCTGATAGATACGATTCCGGGCATAGCCGGTAATTTCTCGAAGGTGGCCGCTCTGTACGAGTTTCTCAATATAATCGCGAGCCGTTTTGAAGGGAATTCCCAACCCATCAGAAGCTTGTCGAACAGATAAGATCGGCCGAGTGAACAAGAAATCCACCACAGCGGACATTCGCTCTGGGTTGCGATCTGCGTTCACCATGGACTGGTACTTGATCCGGATAGCCTGCAATCGTTCCATACGAACCAACCCATCACGTGCCTGCTCACTGACTCCTCGTAAAAAGAAACGCAGCCAGGTTTCCCATGTTCCTTGTTGAGAGACAGCCAGAAGATGATCGTAATATTCCTGGCGATAGTGTTCAATATACGCACTCAAGTTGAGTAATGGTTGCGGTAGCAACCCCCACTCACAGAGTAATAACACTACCAATAACCGCCCAACCCTGCCGTTTCCATCCAGAAAAGGGTGGATGGCTTCGAATTGATAGTGGATCATCCCAGCACGAGCAAGGGGGGGAATTTGCGTGTCCGCGTGGATAAATTTTTCTAGGGCATCCAACGCCTGGTGCATCTCCTCTACTGGTGGCGGTACATAAGGGGCACTGGATGGTGTACTACCAGCTGGTCCAATCCAGTTCTGGCTGCGACGAAACTCACCTGGTGTAAGTGTCCCGCCCCGCACATTTTCCATCAATTTTTCATGAATTTCACGAATCAGGCGCAGACTGACCGGAAGTGTTTTCAGACGTTCCAATCCATAATCGGTTGCGCGAACGTAATTATATACTTCGCGCACATCATCGGTCTGTTCGAAAAAAGACAATTGTGAAGTTTCAAATGTATATAAATCTTCTAAAGAAGCCCGGGTACCCTCAATGCGGGATGAAATTACCGCTTCATTGCGAATAAAAGGTTGAATTAAGAGCCGTGGAAATGGAAAAGTACCTGCTAAAGCTGCCAACCTGCTCAGATTACGCTCGGCATCCGAAAGGGCTGAAACGAGAGGCAGTGTCCAGGTTATGTCAGGCGGTAATTGGTTAGGAATGAAAGCCCAATAACCTGTTGAGGTAAGAATAGTCCGACCTGCTTCTTGATCACGGTAATCTTTAGGGTCCATTTAAAAATCCTGTTTATACGAAAGTGAAAATATGGTATATCTATATTAACACTTTATGATATAAATGTAAATATGACACAAGTGTATTTACATTTTATCTGGATAATGTAAGTACTCTATTCAAAAGGAGCGCCCCATGAAACCGAAAACAGAAATTACTATTCCTGACGAAATCTTCAAAGAAATCGAAGCATATTCAAAGGCAGAAAATATCACACTGAATGAGTTTGTTATATGGGCGCTTGGCGAAAAAGTAGGCGAGCTACGGGGTAGACGAGGGGTTAAGGACTTAACAAGGATCAACATGAACCCATCTATTGAAAAACCAGTTGCTGACATAAGTCAACAAACACCGGCCAACATCAAGCGTCTTTTAAAAGCAGAAGAGGTTGCAAAATACCTGAGAATCAGTAAATCGGGCGCGTATCATCTATTAAAAACTGGAGAAATTCCAGTCGTGAGAATTGGTACGGCCGTAAGAGTTCGCGAAGAGGATCTCGAAAAATTTGTCCTGAATTCAAAAGGATAAATAACCCTCTTATCGATTTCAGTTTGATAAAATCAGTCCAATTCTTAATAACAGAACAGAGGCTAACAAGATCGGTAATCCAGGTAGCCGATGTAACCTGATTTTTCTCTCACGAATCATTGAAAACACACCCATGCCAAAGACAAGTATAAGATGGGAAATCAGGACTGCCAGAATGAAGACCCAACCTGGCCATACTAAACAGATTGTTATCGCGCTAACGGCGTCAGCTCCCCCCCACCATTTCAATTCCCATGCTACCCAAAAGCCAATGATCGCCAAAGCTGTTATAGGTGATAGTTGCACTGCAAAGAATAAGCCCAGGAATAATAATGGAAGCCAGGTGATGATTCGTCCAATTTCATCCATCTGGAATAGATTTGAGATCCTTTCCCTTTCACTGACAACTACGACTAACGCAGTGAGCAGAACAAGAGCCCAACCACCTTGCCAGACTCGATAAGCACCTGCCAGGATGATTGGAATAATCACCCAGGCGCTGTTCGGTATCTCACTTTTGCGAATATCGAACCATGAAACAATCCCCAACCAGACAATAATAACGCCAAAAATAATCCAATCCATTTTGTGTCCTCCTAAGGTTTGATTTGCTCTTCAATTCGCCGAATGTACTCAGCACCACTTGAACACCCGATTGAAAAATTGGCAGCAATGCTATTCCAGCTGTTCGGTGTACCCACCCTCCTGATTGCTTGATAAGTACATCCGGCACCGGCATGGTAATTTGCCAATACCAATCGCCAAAAATCCTCATAACTCATCAAGGATGATGGCGTTTGACCAGTCGCCAAATAAACCACTCTTGCAGATTGAGAACAACTTGCATTGATGGATTCCGCTAAAACACGCACAGCCAGCTCTCCCCTTTCGGTATCGACACCACCTGGGCAAGTAGGGCAGGTAGCATCAATTTCTTTCAAAACCAATCCACGCAAAAGCCTTTGGGTGGATAGATCAAGAAACCGATAGCCGGCATTGCAACCACCATTTCCGAATGCCTGCCGGCAGATTCCCTGAAAATACTCTGGACGCCAGGTTAAAACCAGATCTGCCCCAAATTCAGTCATCTGTCCCAACCCGATCTCTCCCCGGATCCAATTCGCTGCTGGCCAGAATTGAGATTCAACCCCAATAACTGCTTTTAAAATCTTAGGGGGCAAATCATTGGATTGAGCTGCTGCGAGGATGACCGAGTTGTATTGGTTTTGCCAGGTGATTGTTTGTTCCCTGGTCACATCTAAACCGCACGCGTTGGGAGAACCATCTAAGTTTAATCCTCTGGAGGGACATGAACTTCCATCAACCAACCCTGTCGATAAGAGTTTGCCGGATAGAAGATCATATCGATAGGTTGTACTCAAGTCCATATTGGATTGAGTGGGTTCAAGCCATTCTGGAAGGGATGTCGGTGATGCGCCATAGGCGGCCTGGCACGTTCCTCCGCTCTCAGCCTTAACCGTATATGGAGAATATCCAGCGGTGCAAATCACCAAGATAGCCACCAAGGCAAATCGTTTTAAGGACGACCATGGACGGGATGCCATGCTACCTCCCAAGTCACGCTCGATGTTCGATAGGTACGCCCTGCGCTGTCAGTAAGATCGCTCCAGGCTGTCCAGATACCCTGTTCGGTGGTACCAAAATTAATATCTCCAGAATTTTGGGGAGTTGCTGACCAGGTGGGGCCACTTCGGGATAGACTTATTTCAACCCCGGAAGGAGTTCGTACATGAACCGTGATGGAGTAGGGAGGCTCCCCTCCAGTTACCGTTCCCGATAAAGTTTGTGCAGGTTGTCCCAGGTTGGGAGCGAACAAAAGCAAACGCGCATAAGTAACAGTAATCGTTCCACTCAGCGGTGCTACGACGTAAATAGTGACTGAATCACTGGCTGTTCCGGATATATTTTTGCAGGTGACTGTGTAAGTATGGGTGCCCACCGGAATGCTGGCAAATGCCCGATTCCCACTCAGCACAACACTGCCTGTCCAACCTCCATCTGAGCTGGAGGCTGAACAACTGGTAGCATACTGGCTGGTCCAACTCAGCGTGTAACTGGCAGGAGCGACGCGAGTAATTGGCCCGTTGCCTCCTTCTACTCGTAAATCAACCGTGGGAGGGAGTGGGTTGACCCTGATCTGAACTGTATCTACGACCTGGGCGCCAACCGGATTGAAACAACGAACGGTATAGTTGTAGGTTCCCTGGAGAATATTATTAAAAGTCTGGCTGCCGTTTAATCCGATAGAACCTGTGAGATTACCCTCTGCTTGGCATGAACTGGCGTTTGAACTACTCCAGGTAACTGTATAAGTCGACGGCTCAAAAAATGATAAAGGACCATCCAAATTATTGGCCTTTACATCCACGGATGGTGGTGAAAATACATAAGCGGTCACACTGTCCGAGGCTGATCCTGAAGGGTTAGTGCAGGTCAGGGTATAGGTATAAGTACCGGCTGTTACATTACCGTATGCTTGTGAACCCGATCCGGTTTTCGCTCCACTCCAGTTCCCTGAAGCAGTGCATGTGGAAGCATTGGTGCTTGTCCAATTGAGGGTATAACCACCAGGAGCTGTCTGTGATAAAGGCCCCTGAGTGTTATTGATCTGGATATCTACAGTTGGCGGCGGTGAAGCCCGGTAGGAGGTGGTTACTGCTCGGAAATCGACATATCCACCGGAAGCCGTAATTGACCAAGTGCAATCTCCCGAGGTAGGAACACTCCAGGCCGGGCTCGGAAAGTTGTTAAAACCTGGCGCGCCGGATCCTGGTGTGTACAGGTTTACCGTGGCTATAACTGTGCCGCAAGCCCGGATGATTGCCGTTCCCACGGAACTGTCTCCGGTATATGCAACCTGGACGTTAAAAGTCTGCAAAAAAGTGAAATTACCAGATACGGAACTGCCACTCCGAATCCGTGTGACCGTCTCTGTGCAGCCATTGTTACAGTTGGCACCACCTTCAGATGCAGGTAAGGAGGTGTTGTCACGGTGATACAGCGATACATACGACACCGAGCCGTTCCACTGGATATAAGAACTCTCCTGGTCATACGTGCGACCGCTTTTGAGATAATCCGGTGAAATTGCAAAAACGGTTTGGACAGCAATGGCTGCCATCAATAATGCGGTGAAGAGTGCAATAAAATATTTTTTCCTGAGCATACGATCCTTTACTGGACTACGCCTGCCGAAGCAAAGACGGAGATCGATTTTCCTGAGATTCCAAAACGATCCAATAACAACCAATCTACGGGAACAGTAAGATAGACCCCGACTGCAGGTTCATTGGTGATCCAATCTCCTCGACCGTTTCCAAGTCGCACCGGACGGGGAGGGTAGCCCGTAATTGTTCCACCGGCTGGATCAGGCAACACTTGGATATCAACGGTGTAGCCCGATACACCTCGGGTGTTCATTTCTGCAGAGACAACCTGTTTTGCACCTGAAGTGGCTAGCGCCGAAGTGAGCCGAATATTTCCGGTTGCAGACACATAAGCCCAATCTCGACCTCGAGAAGCGCCGGCTAAAGCAGCTTCTTGTGCGACTGTATACGCCCAATTGCGAGCTGCATAAAGACGGTATATATCCACCAACCCAGCGGCGATGATGATAAATACCAGGATGGTTAACAATCCCCATACTGCCGATTGGGCTCTCCGTTCTCGGATCATCCCGTTACCATCCGAAAATTTTGAATAAGATAGGGTCATGGATAGCGCTCCACAATTCCCCAATGGCGTACCCGAATCGTCATCACCGGTTCAGCCAGGAATGGGATATCAGCCTGAAATGGAGCAGAAGCTTCCAAAATAAAAGATGTGCCAAAGGGGCTTCCAGAAAGCCAGGCTGAACTGCGAAGATTACCTGAAACATCATAGACTTGCAGATTGGTGGCTACATTTGCGCCCATCACATTCTGGTTCACACCCTGTTGGACAACATTGCCTGCGAAGCTCCATTGTGCAGGGTCCAGCGATAACGCCCGAACGGCAGCCCCAGCGCTACTATCTAACGCCTGACGAACTGCCACACCTCGACTGAGTTCAATCCCTCCGAAAATGACCAGAGCAAGAATCATCAAAACCAGCAGAGCTTCTACCGCAGCTTGCCCCTTATGATCCTTACTAAGACCCGATTTCAGCGTTGACATCATTAAACTTGACTCTTAATGTGCTAAAAATTTCCCAAAGAGCGCCGCCTACCAGGGTGATCAATATTGCCAGGATAACGATATATTCGACAACGCTCTGCCCATTACGATCATGCAACATACTTCCTCCTTCTCCCGGAACACCCCACCGCAGAAGCCCGAAGGCACGCTCAGCAATATGGGGGATCGTGGCGGTCGGCTTTTTCCTATGGAAGCCGACCGCCCTTTATCTATACCCTCCCAACCGGCAACGTTAGAGGGCTTGGTCGACGCCTACGGGTGCGCTGCAGGCACCGCGATGCTGTCGATCCAGTCCGCGATACTGCCGCCCTGTGTGCCGACATTGCTCAGGATGGCCCAGATGGCCACTGCGCCCAGAACAACGGCAATACCCAGAACGACGACAAACTGCGGAATCTCGGATGCTTTCTTATCAAACAACATACACATATCTCCTTTTTCCCAGCACCTTGTGCAGGGATATTTGACCCCTCATCGGGGCTGACAAAAAATGGGTTGATACGTCTCTTAAGAGACTAGAAACCACCGCTGACCGTGACCCCGGAGAGGGTTTTCAGGATCCGGTCAACAAGCGGGTAAAACAACAAAATGACGATAGGACCGAGTAGAAAGGGCATGGCCAGCAGGGTGATGCGCAGGGGCAATCGCTGCATCTGTTCTTCTGATTGGTAGCCGATTTCCTCGTTTAACTCCTCAATAGCACTGGTAACAGCCTGGTCGATATCCGACACACCACCTGATTGTTGTGCCGCCTGAATACGTTGGACAAGTCTGTTAAACAGGGGGGACTTAAGATCCCCAGCGATTTGGTTTAAGAGATCCAGACCGCTGCGGGCAGAACTACCCGCCAATCTTCGTCGGAGCGATTGGTAAACCGCTGAAGTTACCAGAGTAGTTTTGGCGATACTTTCCAAGCCCAGTAAAAGCGATCCTTGCAAACTCATATGCAGGCGCACATCAATCAAGAACTGCCGAATTTGACCGACCATGAACCGTTTGCGCTGCTGGATCAGATATCGTTTGGCTAACCAGACCAAGGCCGGTAAAGCCAGGAAGCCCCATTTCAGACTGGTTAGAGATGGCCCAAGAACAGCCAATAGAAGTAGTCCGATCAACGCCGCACCAGCATACAAACTGTTCCATGGAATATGGTCCAATCCTAGAATGGCATCTTCCGATTTTTTATCTTCTTTTTGTTCCCGAACGCCGAGCCCGAGCGCATGCAACCGCCCGCGACTTCCAATTCGGCTAAACCTCCTTCCTGTTTCAATAAAAATGGATAGAACGGTATTGGCAATCATGCCCACTCCGATTGCCAGGCTAAAGCCCACCACCAGGGAATAGGTATCCATCAGGCTCCCTCCCCGTAACTCAACTGGTAGACTTCATACTCAAAATATAGGCTGGCCAGCGCTGATGCACAGATTAAGACCGCCAACAACACACGATGAGAAACGTCTTGTAGAAAAAAATCTCGCCAGGCTGGAGAAAGTACAACAAATGAGATAGCTCCAGCCACAACACCTTGTAAAAGGCGGATCGTGCCACGCACCAAGGAAAGAGTCTGGTGCGTCTTTGAACGAAGAAGTTTTTGCCGATGAGCTTCCTGTTCTAAAGAAACGAGAAGCCCATCCTGGGTTTGATCTGTCAGTTGAGCACTATGGGCAATCAAAGCAGACAATCTGGCCGTTACATTTCCTGGAAGACCTTTGAATGCTTGAGCAGCCTGTTCTGGTGGTTGATGCATTCGCAAACGACTGGCAACCTGCTCAATAGCGTGTTTCATAATCCCTATTGGTAGCTCTACCCTGGTCAATGCGTTTAATATAGAACGATCAACACTCATCAAAGATCGGATTTGCAACGCAACAACTTCCGCATCTTCATTGATTTGGGCACGCTCGATCTGACGTTTTTGAAAATCTGCCCAGATCAGAATTACCAGGCCAATCAGGAGCACAAGAGGGGATAACATAAAATCATGGACTGCCAGAGCTATTACTGGGATTGCAATCAACAAAACCAATCGTTTCCAATCTAATTCGACCTGCGCCCGGAAAGGTTTTTCCTGTATAACGCCCATATCACGCAACCGGCGCCCTGCCCAACTGACAAATGTTTTCCGCCAGATCCGAATAATGACTTCGATACTGGTTAACAACAGGTTATAGAGCGTGAGAAAGATGCCGGCAGCCAGAAAAACTGCACCGGCATCGATCATGAAACGAAAAGCAGTCATCCCTGGTCCTCCAGTGTAAGTTCTCTGATACTTTCTGATTTTGACCAATAATCTCGCGAGGGTTTAGGAATCCCGAATGCTCGACAACGCTTTTCAACGACCTTTTTGGAAACACCATACAGGTTAGCGATTTCGGCAACAGGGATTTCCCAAACTAACTGATGTAATTCCTCTGGATCAATTTCAAATTTCTGTGAAGCCAACCTTCGGCATGTGCTATTGTGAAGAACTTGCCTGTATTTATCCAAAATTCGCAGCACGTGAGAAGAGGATAATTTATACGAAGCTCCACAGACTGGGCAATAGAGAATCATATGAGGGATAGGATGTTCGAAATACTCCCGTAGTGGGATGATTTGGATGGTTTCGCAAGGTTGCATACACCCTCCTTTATTTCAAAGTTGAAGCGAACCCCTGCGGAAGATCTGCAAGTTCAATCTGCCAGCACAGGAAACCGTACATCGGGTAAGTTGGTGGCTCCCAACCATAACGGATGAAGCCATTGGAGATGCCGGTACCCAGGTCATCCAGCACAAGGATGGTGTCAATCATCTGCGCCAGGTGGCAGTAATCCGAATCGCAGTCCTCCCAGAACACACCGTTCTGGTTGACATAATCACCTTTGAGTTGCACAGCGATTAACTGGTCCTCTTGAATAGGTTGAGTTGCGAGTGAAAGGACCGGTTTGCCTGGAAATTGAATTTCTGTCGTCACCCAGGTGAAACTGATATCACCATCCGATTCGAGATAATAGACTTTCACCAGTTTCATCGGATCGATTAAGTCAATCTGCTTGGTTTCTCCGGCAACACCATAAAAGCGCCATTCTTTTTGTCCGCTGATATAGCGCAGCCCTTGCCAGGGTGCGTTACGCAGCTTGAACTCAATTTCTTGATTTTCTTGCAGAAGATCCTCTGCCACCTCTATCGGAGTAGGAACAGGATCTGTGGGTGCCGATCTTTTCAACCTGGTTAATCCAAAGACAATCCCAATCAGAATAAAAAACGCCAAGATGATCAATATTTGTTTTATAATCTTCCGATTCATGCCAATTCCTCCATGGTTTGGAATGCTTTTTCAAAAACTGGCACACTCTGCTCGCCCTCTGCTCGATACAGATAATCCAAGCAATAATTTCCATGCTCATCCAATCCTTGAATCACGGCAATGGCTTGCAGGGTGCGTTGAACACGACCGGATTGATTGACCCGCCCCATTAAAGCAACTACATCCAATCCCATGGCTACCATAGAACGGACAGCGTCCAACCCTAATTCCGGAGCGGAGGCCAATGCCAGTTGCTCCAGGCGCATTAAAGCTTCTTCCACAGTTCCACCATGGATAGTAGTAAGTGCTTTTCGCCCCAGGCAGGTTGCTTTCAAGAACTGTAATGCTTCAGGTCCCACAACCTCTCCCACCAGAATGGCAGCCGGATTCATGCGGGTATAAATGACATTCAAAACCCAATCCAGCGATACTCCCGGAGTTCCTGGTGGAAGTTCGGCAGGAGCAACAGCTCGCAGTAAAAAAGGATGTTGGATTTCCAACTCGCGAAAAGTTTCCAGGGCAGCTAAGGGTGCAGTCGTAGGTAAAAACCCTGATAAAGCATTTAACAAGGTGGTCTTCCCAGATCCCATTTCCCCGGCAATCATTAGACTCCCAGATAGAGTAGCTACCAGCCAGGCTAGAAATCGATCAGGGGCATTTTGCAGATTCTGGATACGGACTTGTTGTTCGGGGTTAAAAATATCAGTCAGAGTTCCGGACAAAGAAAGATTACGCCTGGCAAAGGTCCCGGTCTTTTCCATCTCTTCCAAGGTTCGTACCCGCCGGCCAAATGTACGGATATTAATGGCGGTTCCCTCTGAGGACAGACGCGGAACGATCGCTGTAAAGCGTTCCCCACCTGGTAGGTCGATCAGAACAGCCGGACGGTCGCCACGCAGGGTAGCCCCACCTTGATCGGCAACATGAACGGCAAGGTTTTCGAAATAGCTATCATCTGCCAGTTTTCCCAGATGGTGGAAAGTCCCATCATATTCGACCGCCACATGCCCGTTGCGAACGAAGATCTCCTCCACATACGGATCGCGGAGAAGTTGATCCAGCAAGCCAACACCTGATAAGGCGTCTGTAACAATTTGAGCATTTCGGTTAACCGCTGTACGATTTTCTCCTTGGTCGATGAGGATCGAGCGAACTTCATCAAAGAAGCGGCGGCGCTTTTCTAGATCGGTTTCGCGCCAGGAAGGTGGGTTTATACCTCGCTTGACCAGTTCTTCACGAACGCGTTCGATCAGTTTCAAATCATTCTGGTCCAGTGGATGCACCAGCGGAGGTTGTAATGTTTTGCCTACGGAGTTGCTAGCGTTGTCCATAACAACCCTCCTTGTTTTTTGGCGTTTGCGACAGCATTCAGGATGCCATCAACTGCTTCTGGCTTTACTGCCAATGTCAGAATCTGAACCTGCTCAGTTTGTGGGCTGCTATTGAAGGTTGAATTGCCATCACTTTTTTGACCTGTTTCAGCGGCCACGCCTTGTGCATTACGTACATCTACAACCAGAACGCTGCCGGCAATGAGGTCTACCGTAAACTCGGGCTGCTTATTCACTGAATTGTCCGAATTAATTGCATCAGTCTTTTCTGGTGATACCTGGTAAAGATTGACGCGCTCCCCAATCCGGATCTGGCCACCCACTGCGGATACAGGCTCAACTGGGATAGAAAGCACTTCATTCTCAGCCTCTGCCAGACGAAACTGCGCAACAGGTACAGCGTTTACTTGTGCGATGGGCAGGCCAGCCGGAAGCGGAACAGCGCTGATCATTCCATCCAGGTCTTGGATCGACTGGTAATAAGGCAAAGATTCCATCGTGCGCGGCATTTCACGCATCTGGAATAAATCCGCTCTGAGAATGGTGTAGGAAGGGATTGCATTGACCGGCACAGGCACCTGGTAAGTGGAGACTTCTTTGAGATACAAATTGCGACCGTAGAATCCTGCTCCCAAGGCTAGTGCGATGGCGATCAAACCAATAATGAATTGGGTGACGCGGTTCATGACTTACTCCTTAATTGGATTTAAATAAAAAGCCGAACAAGTTACCCTGATGGTTTTGTCCGGCCAACGATTGAATGGAATAAAAAGAATATTCGGCTGTTTTCTATTATCAGTTTATCAATCTGGGAAGTCTTATCCCAGGGGGATTTTGTTTGCTTTCATAATCTAGCCAATCGTAGGTTGCTTCTATTGTGAAATGATAAGCTTCTATCGGAAAATCGATTTTAGGCCACCTAACCTATAGCTTAATTAACCTAAAATCAAACACAACCGTTATTTCACAAAATAAAGCTTGCCTTCGACTTGAAAATCCCATGCTTAAATTACTTCTCACAATTTCAGGTTTTTATCATTTTCCCTTCGCTTTCCAGCCCTTATAAACCAGTTCCAGTATTGGATCTGCCAAACGCGGGTCAGAGGATTGCGCCCAGTTTTCGTTATAGGGAAGCACAACAGATACGCCCGACTCTGTGCGATCAGCCAAAGATTTGGTCATGTTCAGTACCAAGTGGGAAGGCTCTGATACTTCACTCATTAAACGCCGGGCTTGCAAAATAGAATCGTCGCGCGGGGAAGTTACGACCAAATTGACCAACCCAGGCATGGGTTTCGATAGCTCTGGAAAGAGTGGGTGACCAGGAAAACAATCCACCACAAACAATGTATGCTTACGGCGAATCTCTGCCAAAACCTTACGAACACCTTCCGAATCTTCACCCCACAGCACATCGATGGTACGCCCGTCCATTGGGTAAAGGCTAACGCCATACCAGAGCGCGGGTTCTTCTTTATGAGTTGCAATACTGAAAAATTCAGGTAAATCATGCGTAATGCGGGCATGTAAAGCACTGCCTCCCATACTGAGTTCGAGCAGCGCTGCTGGCAGTCCAGTACGCTGCACAAACCGTTTGCAAATTGCCATCGCCAGGGTGGTTTTGCCAACCCCTCCTGACCAGTTCACCAAGTTAATCTGGCGCGCGGGTAAAAAAGAAATTCTTTTCGCATTTGTCAAACGAGCACGGCCCAACCATTCATTTGGATCAGCCAAAAACCCTTCTTGCGATACCATCGGGATGCTGCTCATTTCGAGCGCACGGTGAAGTACTTCATTGGATGTATCCGGTAGGGAAATGAGCTCATCGAGGATCACCAGGTGAACTCCTGGCAAATCTTGAAGTACACCACGAGTAGTAAAGGCTTCTCGCACGGTTAGATCACTGTTTCTTGAGAGTGCATCCAGTACATCTTGATTGGGCTTCTGAGCACCGAGTAAGACCACCAGTGATGGTTCAGTATTCATTTTGAGTAAATTTGAAAGGCTAAACTTCATGTTTCTTTTCTTCTCCTTGTTTTGAAATGGATATATCCGCATAAATTGCAAAAAGAACTGCGGACGATAGTAAAACAGCAATAATGACTGTCAAGATCGTTCCCGGTAAAGAGCTTCCACCCAACTTCATATACACGAGGGATAAACCACTGATCCCGGCAATTCCTACGGACCGAATCCACATGAAATTGGTCAGAATGGCAGATAACAGGACACTGAAAACTGCCAATCCAACCAGTTCATCCTGGACTGCGAAGGATTTCATCATCAATGCACTGCCTAAAGCCAACCCGAAAAGTGTGTTAGAGAATTGGTGCATTTGCCTCACCAGAGTCCGGGTACTAACCGCCAGGGAACGACGCGGGTATAACAGGTGTATCCATCGATCATCTTTTCTTCTCGAAGAATGCGCCAGCACTGGATAACTACCAGGGTTAAGGCCATTAATCCCGCGAATAGCAGGTTGGGAGAGCAAAATACCATCGCCACACGAAAGACCAATTCTCCCAGATACATCGGGTGACGCAGAATGCGATAAGGACCCTGACATGTTAATCCACGGTCTGCAGGGGCAATTCCAAAACGAGCTCCCAATGTGACTAAAGACCAAAGGATCAATCCATAACTAGCCAAAGCTGGAACCAACAAATACCAGGGTGCACTTCCTGATGTTGAAAAGGTTGGTAAAAACGCGGCGATCATCCCCAGCCATAAACCAGTGCGATCATACCTTTTTGCCGGCTGCCGCCGGGCATAAAAGAACGCCAGCATAAAGTTATGGGAGGTATATAACCAGGCCAAAACGGATGGGTGATCCCACGCCGCATCAATAGAAACCAATGCCGCGAAAGCAAAAAAGGAAAAACCTGCCAAATCGCGCAAACGGCCGGAACTCTCCCGGAGGAATTTAAGGGAGTTGGCGAGCATCACATTCCGCCCATATTCTGAACAATCGGCCAGCCAATGACAGCCAGAAGGGTCACCAGGAAGGGTAGAAAGTAAAAAACTACCATGGGAATTACCAGTTCCGAACCTACTTTTTCTGCGCGTTGCTCGGCGCTGCCAATATAATCCGCAGCAATACTGGTGGCCAGTTGTCCCATCAGTTCCTGTTGAGCTGTGCCACGGCGAATAAATTCCAGTTGTACCGACATACCAATCAATTCAGGCAAATGCGCTTCCTGCGCCTCGCGCTGCATCTGCTCGATCAGATCACGTCCTTGAGCCATCTGGAGCACACGACGCATCCACTTTCCTGCCAGGCTCTGCGCCTGAGAAGTTCGCCGAAGGGCTTCTTCCATCGATACATTGGCAGACATCTGGGCAGAAACCAGTTGGACATATTCCGGTAGTTGAGAAATGAATAGTCGGCGGTAGCGTCGAGCGATGCCGCCCATTGCCATAGCTGGGTATTGAAAACCAACCAGGCCACCAATCAGCGCAAACACCGGTTCACCGGTTGCGACCATTCCCAGCCCAAATCCAGCGACAGCCAAAGCCACCCGCAAAGAGGTGAACTGCACTTCATTCCAATCATTCCACCGATCCCCAATCTGCGCCCAATACAGATCGGCGCGAGTCTGACGCAGCAGCCCAGCCGGCGTCCATTTGGAAACTGGTTTATCTAAGGGTGAGAGAGATCTGCGCCAACCGTTCAGAACAACCCCATCGGCAGGTGTCAGTGTTTCAGCCAGACGCCCGGTGGGTGTCGCTGGAGCTAGCTCGAGAGTCAGGTAGATCACCAGGGCAAACACAGCGATTCCAGTCAGGTAAATCAGAGTTGTCATTTACACAGCCTCCATAATCATGGATCGAATGATGACATAGCCGAATACCATTGCTGCCATCGTTACCCCAATGACAATTTGCACAGGAATAGCATTGAGCGATGCTCGAACCATCGGATCCTGACTGAGATAAACCAGGATGAGAACCAGGACGGCTGGAAGGACTTTTGCGGAAACCAGCGAATCCCCGGCTTTCGCCTGGGCACGATTTCGAGCAATCAGGATTTGCTGAACCCGCATTGAGATGTCCATCAAGACACCTGTATAGGCGCGTCCACCGGATTCTGTATACCCTTCCAGCAGTTGTGCAAGATTGGATAGTGAGACGGATGGGCTGCGAGAAGCCAGACCACGCAAAGCTTCCACACGATCCTTGATGCGCATTTCTGACGCCGTCAGAACGAACTCAGGAGTAAGGGGATTAGTCCTTTCGATTTCCAACGAGTCCCCAACTTGTTGAAGTACATCGGGAACTGAGCCACCCGCCAGGAGGCCGGCAGCGATTCGGCCAATGCCGATCGGCAGTAATTGGTCAATTTTGCGTCCGCGGCTCTTTACCCGATCATCCAACCACGCTCCTGGAACATAAAAAACAATTCCACCCACCACGATGGCGGGTAACCCCGGCAAGAATAACCAGGTGATCACAGCACCACCTATTCCGGCTGCAACACAAAGCAGGCGAAATGTGACGGGTTTCATTGGTAATCCAGCTGCGAGTAGCTTGTAATCCAAGGATTTCTGGTCGAAAGAGGATAAGGTCCGGGCAGAATCGACGGTGTAAAGATCTGCCAGTTTACCGGTTCGGGTTGGCTTTGGATACCACAATAAGAGCACCAGGGTGGTGCATAACAATCCCACCACGGGGATTAATATGGTCATGGATCCTCCTGTTTCACCTTGTTTAGGTGGATTAAATTAAAAAAGCCGGACAATTTCCAATTCCAGAAGGATTTGTCCGGCTAACGATTATGGATAGGGATATTCGGTTGTTTATCTAAACTGAGTATAACAGGTGGGAAAGGCCTATCCCAGGGGGGATAAAATTTGGTTTTCCGGGTATCTGGCGCGAAATCATGGTGGAACGAATCACTAACAACTTTCCATGTTGACGAAGGTTAGGGTTCGCCAGGAATAATCCAATTTCATAACTGTCTATTGTCTGCTAAAAAATTATA
>PNNU01000006.1 GCA_013824385.1 Anaerolinea sp. | reverse complement strand
CGCAACCAACAAAAACTGACTGAATCCAACCATTGCGCATCACTGTTGAGGCCATATTATCGCAAATCAATGTCACATCCACACCGGCTTGGGCAAGTTCAAAGGTAGTCAACCGAGCACCTTGCAATAAGGGGCGTGTTTCATCTGCAAACACTTTGAAATTGTAACCACGTTCCTGCCCAAGATACATGGCGGATGTGGCAGTGCCATACTTTCCAGTTGCCAAAGTGCCTGCGTTGCAATGCGTCAATATTCCAGTATTCGGCTGCAACAGCGAAAGAGCATATTCTCCAATGGCTTTATTCGTACGAATGTCTTCTGCTTTGATTTCTTCAGATTGAACCCGCAAAGCTTCTTTTATTTCAGGAATTGTTTTTGCCTGATTGGCAACCATGCATGCCTCCATTTTGTCCAACGCCCAAAACAGGTTAACGGCAGTTGGTCGCGCAGAAGCCAGGTATTTTTTTACTTCAGTAAACTCTTTATAAAACACTTCGTAATTTGTTGCTTTTGATTTTTTTACTCCCAGATACGCGCCATAACCTGCTGCAATTCCTATAGCAGGAGCTCCACGGACACGCAGCTCAAATATCGCCTCCCAAATATCAGTTTGTTCTGTAAGGTGCAGATATAACACTTCATTGGGAAGTAAGGTTTGATCAATAATCACCAGGGCACTATTGTAATCATCCAGAGAGACAGTCTCCAGGTCAAAAACTTTGTTTTCCATTCACTTATCCTATTTTTAGAAAGCAGCTAAAGAGTATAAGCTACATCCTTGAGAGTTTTTAAGAAATCGGCACCAGTTTTGTAAGTTTCACGAGCCAAGATAAATCGCTTTGCAGAAGATAAGCAAATACGTTCTGCACGCAGGCGAGCCTTTTCATCAGCGATTGTAGTTATGTCTTTTACTTGAGCCAAGCCAATAATCCTGCGCGAGAGTTCCAATCCGGTTACAGCGGCTGTATCACTGATCACAGTATGCAGATACCATTCTTGGAAACCCGGCACCTTGGCAAAAATCTCGGTTACATTTTTTTGCCAAGCTTCATTAAATTTCTTAATGAACAAGTCAACTACGTCCAAAATAGTTTGTTCAACCCACCCAATGTAATCTGATTTTTCGGCTTTATCGCTCATTGTTGCATCTGCGTTTGCCCAGGCGAAAATAAGATTTGCGACCACGTTCCCAATATCGTAGCCCATAGGACCATAGAAAGCAAACTCCGGGTCAATAACCTTTGTGGAATCGGGTTTGATAAAAATAGAACCTGTGTGCAAATCACCATGAATTAATGATTGTGCATGAGTCAAGAATTCAAATTTTAATTTAGCAGCTTCAAGAACCAATTGTTTATCGTTATAGATTTCTTGCTCCACCCATTTTTGATTGGGAGGAAAAACATTATTGCGATTGTTATAATTATTGAACGGTTCGGTATAGACCAGGTCTTCAGATATTTCACATAACTCTGGATTGATGTAACTCTTGACCATTGCTTTCTTTTTTCTATGATCCAGGACTACATCAGTTGTTAGTAAAAGAGTGTTTACCATGAAAGTGGAAATATCATCCGCAAAACGGGGAAATTTTTGGTGTTGAATCAATGCAGCCCGCATGATTACGTGATCTGAAAGATCTTCCATGCAACAGGTACTCATCACATCATCATATTTATAAACAATGGGGACCAAACCCGGAGCTAAATCATGTTCCAATTGCAGAATCTCAGCTTCAATGCGAGTGCGATCAGTAGAAAGCACAAAGGCATCAGAGATTCTTGCAGTATGACCTGCTTGCTTGATAATGACCGATTTACCGCTTTTTTTATCCCAAACACGGAAGATGTAATTAATATTTCCATCTCCGATTTCTTTACCTTCCAAATCAGAATCGGGAGCAAAAAAATCCAGTTTTTCGCGGGCATATTCAACAACATCTGATGGTTTCATCAAAAAATAGGAATCAAATCTAGACATTGAGTTTCCTCCGATAATTTATTGAATTACTTTTTACGAAAATAAGTTAGAGCGAGAGCCAGCACCAAAACAGCTCCCTTAATAATATTCAATGAATAATAGGGAACGGACATCATCACCAGACCGTTTTCCAGAACACCGACTAGCACTGCGCCTGCAAATGTACCTAGTGCATTAGGGCGACCAGCTCCTGCGACTGAAAGACCGATAAATGCTGCCGCAACAGAAGGCATTAGATATCCTGCACCAGCATTAATTTGTGCGGACCCGATACGAGAAGCTAAAATAATGCCCCCAACTGCTGCGAGCAATGCTGAAAGTAAGTAAGCCAAAGTGCGATAGCGATCAACAGGTATACCCGAAAGCCGGGCTGCTTCCATGTTTCCACCTACAACATATAGATAACGACCGTATTTGGTGTAGTTCAAGAAGACATGGGCCAAAGCAACAACAACCAGCATAATTATGATAATCGTTGGAGCTGTTCCTATTGTTTTAAACACAGCAGGAATAACACCAAAAGTAGGCGTACCATCCAGTCGCGGCATACCTTGGCTAATAGAACCGCCGCCCGCGTAGGTCATTGCCACTCCTTCAAAAATAAAGAGGGATGCCAATGTCACCAGCATATCGGGGATTTTTATTTTAACGATTAAAAATGCATTAAAGGCACCAACTACTAATGCGACTCCAAGTGTAACTAAAATTGCAGGAACAGTTGGCATGTTATGCCAAACGAACATCGAAATAACCATTGTGTCGGCAAAAGTAGCCATGGATCCGATCGAGAGGTCAAACCCATTAATGGTCAATGAGATCGTAATACCAATTGCAATAACAGTTACGATCGAAATGCTACGCAAAATGGTTGTTATATTGGATGACGTCATAAATATATCTGGCATGGAAAGTGAAAAAAACAGCAACAACCCGCCGATAGCCAGAATCGTTCCCCATTTTGTCACAAAATTTAACAAAACAGTTTGGACGCGAACCTTTTTTATTTGAGCATTTGAGGATAGCTGCATGGATTACTTACCTCCAGTTGAGTAGAAGAGTAGTTTTTCTTCATCAGTATTGGCTGTTTCAAGTTCTTGTGCAATCTGACCATCATACATCACATAAGTACGGTCGGTGATGCCTAAAATTTCAGTGAATTCACAGGTGGCATAAATTACTCCTTTGCCAGCAACTGCCAGACGACCAATTAATTCAAAAATATCATGCTTGGCGCCAACATCAACACCTTTAGTTGGTTCATCAAAAATGAAAACATCTGCATCAGCATTTAACCACTTGCCAACCGCAACTTTTTGTTGATTTCCACCAGAAAGAAAAGCGACTTTCTGGTTTTCATTTGGCGTTTTAATGGCTAATTCAGTTATCATCTTACGCGCATTTAACTTTTCTGCCAGTGATTTAATAAAACCCAATGGAGTAGAAAATTTTGCAAGAGTGGCAGCAGAAAGATTGGAAAAAACAGGCTCCTCGACAAGAACTCCTTCCTTTCGACGCTCTTCAGGCACAAGGGCCAATCCTTGAGAGACGGCTGAAAACGGTGAAGATATTCTTATCTTTTTTCCTTTTAACGTAATCTCACCCGACCTGGTTTTTAGGCTTCCAAATATCGTTTTGCACAACTCTGTTTTACCAGCGCCTACGAGCCCGGTAACACCCACTATCTCACCAGCACGCACAAATAGGCTGATATCTTTTACTGCTTCTTCTTTTTCAGTCAGATGAGAAACTTCAAATACAGTGGCTCCAATTTCGGCTTTGCGTTTCGGAAACACCTCAGAGAGTTTTTGCCCAAGCATAAACTCAACTACTTTTGCCACACTCAAATCAGCTACTGATTGGCGAGTAACTACCTGACCATCTTTCATAATGGTGATATCTTTACAAATCTCAAAAATCTCAGGTAAACGGTGAGAAATAAAGATGACGCCAACATTATGATTCTCAGCGAGATCTTTCAATATTCTAAAGAGTTCAACTGTCTCAGTATTTGAAAGAGGCGCTGTCGGTTCATCTAAAATCAAAAATCGACAATCTTCTGCAATAGCTCGAGCTATCAAAACCATTTGTTTTTGAGCCAGCTTTAAATTCTGAACAATTTCTTTCGTGTCAATTTGAATATTCAGACGCTTTAGAATTTGGCGTGCTGCTTGATGAATTTTTGACCACCTAACAAATACCCTGCCCTCCATTTTGTTAACCAATACATTCAACATAATGTTTTCTGCAACGGTCAAGTAAGGAACAAGAGCGGTATCAACTTCTTGATAAACAATCTCAATTCCCAAATTCTTCGCATCTCTTGGAGACCGAATAGCTACTTCCTCACCATTAAAGTATATGGAACCCGAATAATGATTGTATGCTCCAGCCATGATTTTCATCAGGGTGGATTTTCCTGCGCCATTTGCGCCAACTAATGCATGAATATTGCCACTCTCAACGTTAATATCTACATTCGAAAGGGCTTTTACGCCTGGAAATTCTATTGAGATATCTTTCATCTCTAACTGATGCAACACTTGTGTGTCGATATTACACCTCCTTGCGGACGGCAGGATGTAGAACTAAATAATATGAAATAATAGCATAAATTGATGTTAATAAATCTGTTGCTTGTAATAACTAAAATAAATTAGGACTTGCTTCAGCATTACTGCTCAGCCTGGAGCTTGGATTGAAGAATAGTACTGAACCAGGCCGAGCAGTTAAAATTACGCGATCGATTTTACGACGGTATAAAAGATCATCCAACCAGAAGACTTTTACTACCGAGACGTTAAACCTATTTTACAAACGCAGCTCTTAGAACATCCATCCACGGTTCATTGAAAGCATCCGATTTACCCCAACCTTCAATAACATCCTTGAGGGTTTCCATATTGGTATCAGGTTTCAAATCGGATTGTTTAATTAATTTTGCTTCAAGGTCATAGTTGGCAGGAAGTTCTTCTTCTGCAAATTTCTTGGCCAACAAACGCATATCAACGATACCAATCAAACGTGGATCAACAGCAGCGGTGGAATACCAGACAGAGTTCTCTTCGCGCATCAAATTCATATCTTGATTTGAAATGTCGATAGAGATAAGAGCAATGTCGGTACGTCCAGCATCAACCAATGCTTTATAGGCACCTTTAGCCATTTCATCCCATGAACCCCAGATTGCATCAACAGTTCCTTCGGGATATTTCGCCAGGATAGCACCAACTTTAGCAGCGATATCACCCTGAACATCCTGGAAATTCGATGGTCCAATGGTTTCAAGAGTTTCGATTTTGCCTTCTTCCAAGAACTTCTGATAAATTGTTTCGCGGCGATCCAAGGGAGGAACACCAGGACCCCACCATAATTTAATTACACGAGCGGGATTGCCGTCTTTACCCAGGGCAGCGATTTCAGTAAGAGAGAGTTCTGCCAGAGCAAAATCATCTTGGAAAGTAGTGGTAATTTCAGGCAAGTTAGCGCCATCTTTGTCAATGACTGTATCGAAGGTTACGACTTTGATACCTGCATCCACGGCTGGTTTAAGCATGTCATATGAATAATCACCTTTTCCGTGAGAAATGATTAAACCGTCATAGCCTTTTTGAATAGCCTGTGCAACCAAATCTTGAAATTTGACATCATCATTGTCTGCAATGAAAGTGTCAACAACAAAACCGAAAGATTCGCCTTCTGTACGGGCTCCATCAAGGAATTGTTTGGTATGGTCATCAGAGGGGAGGTTGCGAATAACCGCAATCTTTAGACCTGGGGTAATACCAGCAGGAACGCCTTCTAAGGGATTGGTTGTTGCTTCAGCGACAGCCTGGGTTGCTTCTTCAACAACTGCCTGTGTAGGGGTTGTTGCAGCGACTGGGGCGCAGGCGCTAAGCAAGAAAACAGTGATAAGCACTAATCCAAACAACTTTCTCATCTTCACTCTCCTTAAAATATTAAATTGTGGATATGGTTGGATGGTATCTCTACCATGTGATCATTATAAACGAAATTAATAAAAGTTCAATACTGAACATTTGTTAAGCCTTGGGGTAAAAATTTTTTCGTTTATCAGATCTCATAGTTATGAGGATTATATTGCACAATAATCAATTGTTCAATAACGAACATTTGTTTCATGACATTTGTCCTTTTATAGATTTACTAATTGACTTTTATTTACTCAATGGGTACAATTTGTATAAATGTGCAATAATGAACTTTGGTTCAACGCAAGGATTAAAGAAATAATCACGATCTTTCTTTTTCAAACGAACCCGGCAATCCTTCAGATCTATTAGTAATAAAAAAGAAAGGTTTACGGAGAAGACCATGTTTATCGCAAAAGTAATCGGCACCGCAGTATCCACAATAAAAGATGAGCGTCTGGTTGGTCGCAAGCTCATGATTGTGCGCCAGACAGATGAATATGGTACTCCCCAAGGAAAACCTTTTGTTGCCATCGATACAGTTGACGCGGGTGAAGGTGATTTGGTACTTACCTGTTCAGGGTCTTCAGCACGCCAAACCAACCAGACAAAAGACACCCCGGTTGACGCCGTCATTATGTCTGTGATAGATAGTCTCAATGTAGATGGAAAAAATGTCTTTATCAAGAATTTGTAACATCGATTAAGGATATCAGCCCTTATGTTTAATGATCTCTCCTCGATTCAAGAAGCGCGCGAAAAAGTAACTATTGCATACGAAGCATGGAAGATATGGAGTCATGCGACTCAAGCAGAGGTAGATCGAGTCTGTGAAGCCATGGCTGAGGCTGGTGTTCAAGCATCTGAACGTCTCGGAAAAATGGCTCAAGAAGAAACCGGATTTGGTATTGCTGAACACAAAAAATTAAAAAACATCGTTGGCTCCAAATTAGTATGGGAGAGCATACGTGAACAAAAAACTGTTGGAGTCATTAACCACGATCCGCAACGTCGGGTATATGATATTGCCTGGCCGATGGGAGTGATTGCGGGCTTAATCCCTTCAACCAACCCGACTTCAACCACTTTTTTTAAATCTCTCATCGCACTAAAAGCTCGCAATGCGATTGTCTTTTCTCCTCACCCCAGTGCAGCACGTTGCACGAATGAGGCTGCTTTTGTTATGGCCCAAGCTGCAGAAAAAGCCGGTGCTCCTCGCGGTTTAATAGATTGCATACAACAGGTCTCAATGCAAGGTTCTCACGAACTGATGACGCACAAACACACTGCTCTTATTTTGGCAACCGGGGGAACCCCGATGGTGCGCGCTGCTCATTCAACCGGTAAACCTGCCTATGGTGTTGGCCCGGGAAACGTGCCAGTGTATGTCGATCGAAGTGCTGACCTTGAAAAAGCGGCACGCTATATTGTTGCCTCAAAATCATTTGACTGTTCCACCATATGTGCATCAGAGCAAGCAATTATTGCCGACAAGCCGATCGCACACCAACTTGCAGAATTGATGTTCGCGCAAGGTGCTTATTTTTGTTCAGAAAAAGAGACCAACGCCCTTCGTAAGGCAGTCTTTCAACCTGATGGAAGCATGAATGTTGCTGTGGTCGGAAAACCTGCCCGTTACGTTGCCACTTATGCCGGTTTTAGCATCCCGGATTCTGCCCGCGTTTTAGTCACCCCACTCATTAAAGTTGGACGTGATGAACCCCTGTCACACGAAAAGCTTACAACAGTTCTTGGTTGGTACGAAGTTGATGGCTGGGAACGTGGTTGTGAAGTATCCATGGCTTTAATCGAAACAGGCGGTCGTGGGCACACTCAGATTGTCTACGCGCAAGACGAAAGAGTTATTCTCGCTTTTGGGCTTGAGAAACCGGTTTTTCGAATTTTGGTCAATACCATGGGTACTCTGGGTGCAACCGGTTTGACCACTGGATTAATGCCTTCTTTCACGTTGGGTTCAGGTGGTGTTGGAGGTGCAATAACTGGCGACAATATTACTGCGTCCCATTTAATAAACATCAAACGATTAGCTTATGAACTTAAAGAACCGCCAGCTGAGGTACTTGCACCCGCTAACCTACCCAACATTCCTCGCACGCAAGAACTGGAAAAAGCGATCCTTGAAGTTACTCGTGAAATATTGGAAAGTAAGAACAATCACTTTTAGATTGGTGATTTTCTTTTCTTGTTTCAAATAACATCAAATTATCAGATTGAAAAGGAAGGTAGCAAATAATGGACACAACTTTGATCGCTTTAGGAATGGTTGAAACACGCGGATTAGTAGGAGCAATTGAGGCTGCCGATGCAATGGTCAAAGCTGCAAATGTGGAGTTGATCGGTTCTGAATATATTGGGGGTGGTTTCGTTACAGTAATGGTCAGAGGTGATGTCGGTGCAGTTAAAGCCGCCACTGATGCAGGTGCAGCCGCGGCAAAACGTGTCGGTGAATTAGCATCTGTGCATGTGATTCCCCGCCCACACTCTGATATCGACATGATCCTGCCCAAACGCAGCAAAGGCAGTGTTGCCAGCCGCAGTGAAAAGTAGACAAAATGGCTGAGACCCTTTCATTAAGATGCTATTGCCTCATTGACCGAATGCAGGCTCAGTATGCCGCCTTCATTGGTTCTGTCACTCAGGGTGACCTTCCGACCGAGGGTATGGCAGCCCTCTATGTTGAAATGGCTCCAGGTAATGAAGTATTTCGTGTTGTTGATATTGCACTAAAAGCAACTGAGGCACACCCAGGTGCCCAAATTGTGGAACGCGAGTTTGGCATGTTTGAAGTTCATTCAAAAAGTCAATCAGATGTTCTTGAAGCCGGGGATGTTGTGCTCGATCGACTCGGTTTAAAGGTCACTGATCGAATTCGGCCACAAGTAGCTTCTACCCAAGTCATTACCCGCGTTGACCCATATCAAGCTCAACTTATTAATCGATTCCGCCGTGGAAGTATGTTAGTTCCCGGACAAACCATGCTCGTATTGGAATGTACACCGGCGGCATATATTAATTATGCAGTTAATGAAGCCGAGAAAAAAGCAAGCATTAACTTAATCCATGTGTCTTCTGTTGGACGATTCGGACGTATGTGGCTTGCCGGCAGTGAAGCTGAAATCATCACTGCTCGAGATGCAGCAATTCGTGCCCTTGAAAGCCTGGAAGGTATTTCGGCGTAATCCTTACTCATGAATACGGAGGTGAGATATCGCGAAAACATTTTACACTGAGCATGATATTGAAGATCTGGTGAAACGCGGAATCATGTCTCTGACATTAAATGATAACGTAGTGGTTACCGACCTTGCTTATGAAAAAGCAAATCGATTGGGAATGAGTTTGGTTAGCCCAAAAACAGTCCAACCGCCAGCCGCGCCTGTGCGCCCTTATCTCTCCAAAGAACTCAAGAACGAGTCTATCGAATTAAATACAGCTCCAGCGCCGGCTTTCAACAATTTAGATAATTACGTTCCTTTTGAAAAACGAGATCCTGTTAATACCACAGTTGACTTTCAAAATAAGACTGGGCTCACCTCAGTTGCTGTAACCCAAAATGATATCGAGAATCCGACATCCGGATATCCAAGACCCACAAATAAGACCAGGATCGATTTATCAGAACTGCAAAAACGAGTTCAAGAAGAAATTCAGTTGCGCTTTGGAAAACTAGATTCAGCTCTATTGGAAAAGGTAATTCAACGCGTCTTCGCTGGAATGGGAATTGAGTAAAAATGCTGCTTGGTAGCGTTAGAGGAACGGCCATTTGTAGTGTGAAATACCCAGGCATGGATGGACTTAAGCTTCTTTTGGTTCAACCACTAAACAAAAACCTCGATCCCATCGGGATACTGCAGGTGGCAGTCGATACCACTCATGCCGGACACGGAGACATCTGTCTTATGGTACGCAGCCGCGAAGCTTGTATGGCACTAAACGAACCATGTGAAATACCAATCGATCTGGCTTTGGTTTCCATCGTCGATCAACACACATATAACCCTGATTGTGACTTTGACTTCGTCATGAAGTATGGCTGGACCTCTTATAGTTGATCGGAAGCAAATGATACTCGCCAAAGTAGTCGGAAATATTGTTACAACCATAGGCAATTCACACTTCAAAAATCGTCGACTCCTCATTGTTCAACCACTCGTGGTGGATGATGAAGCCCAAAATGACGATTTTATTGCACTTGATAACACCCAGGCCGGTATTGGTGACACCGTCCTTGTGCTTCGTGAAGGCTCAGGAGCACGTCAAGTGTTGAATAACCCGCAAGCTTGTGTCGTGTCGGTGATTGTCGGAATAATTGACTCGGTTTACCTTGCACCATAATAAGCTTTTTGCACTCTTCTATTTTTAGTTTTTTTATTCAATTGTTCTTTGGAGTAGTATCGATGCCCAACCCAACCCAAACCGAATTAACTTCTAATTGGAAAGAGCACGCCACAAGAATTGCAAATCGCATCCGCCTTCGTGTTCTTGAACATGTTCTAACAAACAATGGCGGATATATGAGTCAAGCGTGTTCTTCAGCAGAGCTTTTTGCTGCTCTATACACTCGTATTCTAAAATTGGCTCCTTCACAAGCCCCCATGGTTCCCGCTCCTTTTAAAGGGGTCCCTGCTAATGACAACCCTTCTTATACAACAGGTGGTATTTATAATGGTCCAAAGACTGCCGAAACGGATAGATTTATTTTTTCCCCGGCTCATTATGCATTGGTCCTCTACACTACCTTGATTGAAGTGGGGCGCATGTCTCCTGAAGGGCTCAAACAGTTTAATCAAGATGGCAGTTCAGTAGAAATGATTGGTGCAGAGCACTCACCCGGTTGTGAAGTGACCAATGGGTCGCTCGGTCAATCCATATCTCAAGCAATTGGCATTGCATTAGGCCGCCGACTCAAAGGCGAAACTGGCCGCGTTATTGTGATGATGTCAGATGGAGAATTTAACGAAGGCCAAACATGGGAAGCTATTGCTTCGATGAGTCACTATAAACTGGATAACATGTTGGTTTATGTTGATGTCAATGGGCAGTGCGTTGACGGCAAATTAGATGAAACAATGAATATTGAACCATTACAATCACGACTTGAAGCATTTGGATCCCGTGTTTTTCGTGTTAATGCACATGACCTCGATGCGCTTGCAGCACCGGCAGAATTGACACCCGATGGCCGTCCAACATTTATTTTGAGTTACTCGAATCCCACTCAGGGTTTGCCACTTCTACAGACCCGCGCCCCTAAATTACATTACCTCCGTTTCAAGGATGAAGCCGAACGCGAATCCTATCTTGCGGTTTATCAAACCATGCTGGCGAACATGCCGGCTGCGTTATAAGGCAGAATAAAATGGAAATATTATCAAAAGTTCATGCTACCAATCTGGTCAAATGGGCAAAAGACAAACCTCAAGTCTTGGTTCTTTCTGCAGATCTCACAAGTTCCACTGAAGTCGATGACTTTCAGAAAGCATATCCAGAGCGATTCTTCTCTTTCGGATTAGCTGAGGCAAACATGATGAGTGCAGCAGGCGGACTGGCACGTGAAGGATTTATTCCATTTATCCACACCTTTGCTGTATTTATTTACCGCCGAGCATTCGATCAGTTGGTTGACTCTGTTGCTTACCCAAATCTACCAGTGCGCATGGTTGGGTTTTTACCCGGTATCGTAACACCGGGAGGAATAACTCACCAGGCGATTGAAGATATTGCCTTACTTCGCGCAGTACCAAATATGACGATTGTAGAAGTCGCAGATGCAACCGAAATCGAAAGCATACTGGTTGGTACTGAAAATATTCCTGGTCCGATCTATTTTAGAATGCTGCGCGGTGAAGTCTCACGTTTGTTTTCAAAAGATGAGCCCTTCAAACTCAATACTGCTCGAAAACTCAGTTCAGGCACTGATCTCACTCTGCTCTCTTCAGGAATCTGTACAGAAGAAGCCATGAGAGCGACATCCATTTTAAAACAAAGAGGTGTCTCCATTCAACATATGCACATCTCTACCCACAAACCCTTTGATGATCCCTCTGTGCTCCAGGCTTGTTCAGAAGCAAGATTGGGTGTAATTACGATGGAAAATCATACTATCATAGGCGGGCTTGGATCAGCAACCGCTGAATTAATTGCCACTAACGGCTTGGGAAAATCACTGCAACGAATAGGCCTCAAAGATACATTTGCTCACGGTGCAAGCAAACCCTATCTGATGCGTGAATATGAAATGGACGCATTGGCTTTGGTTCAAACAGTCGAAAAAATGATCGGCCAGGATCTGGATATAACAGAAGTTGACCTTAAATCTGTACGTTTGCAAGCTGTGCATAGTTTGGCAAAAGCGGAGGCATTGTAATGCATCTTGTAACCCCTCCGTTAAGTGGTGAACGATTCCAGGTTATCTACCGTTTGAGCGGCAGTTACGATGAGGCCATGGCTAAAGCGCAAGATGCCTGCATCGAACAAACCGTTGAATTTCCTGCCGATTTGTTACCAGAAGGCGATATTCCTAATCAGATAATTGGGCGAATTGAAGCGGTTAACGAAAATTGCAATGACTGCCACGATATAACCATTTCTTACCCGGTGGAAGATGCAGGCGTTGATCTTGTGCAGCTATTGAATGTTATTTTCGGTAATACGAGTATTAAACCGGGTGTTCGAGTTGAAAAACTGATACTGCCTCCTGCAATCCTTAATAAGTTCCGCGGACCGCGATATGGACGATTAGGTATTCGCAATTTATTGAAGGCACCAACTCGCCCGATGCTTTGTTCAGCTATCAAACCAATGGGATTAACAAGCAAGCAGTTTGCCGAACAAGCATATCAATTCTCCTCTGGGGGAATTGATATTATCAAAGATGACCACGGATTGGCAGATCAACCTTTCTCGCCATTTAAAGAACGTGTTGAACGATGCGCAGAGGCTGTTCAACGCGGAAATGCAAAGAACGGATCAAACAGTATTTACATGCCTAGTTTGGGTTCTCGCGCAGATCAAATTTTTGAAAAAGCTCACTTTGCCAAAAGTGTTGGCGCCGGTGGGTTTCTGGTGCCGCCAGGATTAGTGGGGTTTGACACCATGAGAGCATTGGCCGATGATGACACATTGGCATTACCAATAATGATGCATCCATCCATGATTGGCAGTTATGTTACTTGCCCCACAACCGGATTCTCCCATTATGCCCTTTTTGGGCAGCTTACTCGCCTGGCAGGAGCTGACGCCACGATTTATCCCAACTGGGGTGGACGTTTTGCATTCAGTCGTGACGAGTGTATCTCTATCGCTGCGGGCAGCCAGGATGATCTGGGTCATATCAAAACGATCTTCCCGACTCCGGGGGGTGGAATGACGATTGATCGGATCCCGGAAATGCTGAATGTATATGGTAAAGACCTCATTTTCCTGATGGGCGGAGGGTTGCACCGCATCAAACCCACCCTTGTTGAATCAAGCGTCTATTTCAGAAATCTTGTGGAGAATATGTGAAATGAAATATCAGGTCATTGGCCCAAACGATCCGGCTCTGGAGGTGCTAGCCTCACAACTCAAGGCTCATCCCGAATGGGAAACAGCATTAACAATTTTGCCTTGGGCTGAGTACCAATCCAAAGTAACTGAATCACTGCAAGCCGCAAAGAGTTCATACCAGGCAATTTGTATACCCGGTCACATCTGGTTGCCAGGATTTGCCGATGCGGGAAAATTAACCGCCTTCGAAGATTTGCTTCCTAATTTAACTGCAGATCAAATAGATGCATACAGGTCAGCTGAGATTATGCCATCGGTGGCAGCAGAATGTAAATATAACGGCTCACAATATATCCTGCCATTATTTACCGATGGGCATATTCTTTTTTTCCGTAACGATATATTTCCATATATCGAAAATAATAGTGTTCCAATTATTGATCCCCGTGATTTACCTGATGTGTTGGAAAAAGCATATTTAGATGAAGGAATGTATCCCTTTGCGCTCAAAGCACATTCAAGTGAAATTCTTACCGACTGGCTTCCTTATCTGTGGGCGTTCGGCGGTGAAGTTCTGGATGATAAAAACCTACCCGCGTTTAATAGTAAAGCCGCAATCAACGCACTAGAATTTTACAGCAGTCTCAAACGCTTTTGCCCGCCAAACACACACAATTACGGCAATCAAGAAATAGCCGATGCTCTCAAACAAGGGCACGTAGCCATGGCATCCAGCTGGGGCGGACAGGCAGCGATGATTTTGGACTCCACTAATCCATTCAAACCCCTCTTCGGCTCTGCTGTCTTTCCATCTCCGTGGAATGCCACATGGGGTGTCAGCATCCCTGCCAACCTGCCTCAAACAGAACAAATCAATATTTTGAATGTGCTGTATGCCGCTGCTTCTCCCGAACAGGATTTATTGGTATCGCAAATTGCGGGCAGTCCGGTACGTTCTACAAGTTATTCACAAGAAGAATTGGCAAAATATTCGTGGATGCCTGCCCAATATGAAATGCTGCAAAGGTGTAAGACTCTGCCAGCTAACCCCGTATTGACCAGATTCCTGGGGAGTCTTTATCAAGCTGTCTACCTTGCATTTATTGGTGAAAAAACACCTCAAAATGCACTTAATGAAGCTGCAAAATTAGGATAATTTCACATCCTTTTTCTCCTTTCGAAAGGGCGGATCTCATAAGATCCGCCCGAATGGTTTAATACATCATGGATTGAATTGAAAACATTCTTAGATAAATTTGAAATGAATCCTCCCCGCAGCAAGTTATGGGGTATTATGTTCGTTTATCGTGCATGAGCTAGTAACAAACTCTTTAACACCGGCCTCACCCCTGGGGATGAGGCAAAATTACAAACCTTTTCTCGCAGCAAGCTGCGGGGAAATGCCCACTTTTGATTAAATTAAATTTTTATAATTTGATCACTAATAAAAAAATTAGATTTTACAGCTTATCGAGTCTCGGTGATCTTATGTATCGTGCGAGGTTGATCAGGATCATATCCTTTAACCACGGTAAGGTGGCAAGCGAATAATTGTGCCACGACAATACTCACGAGTGGAGAAAGCCACTCTGGAGTTTCGCTTGGAATTGTAAAAGGAATCTGGGCGAGTTTAAGAGCATCTTTTGAATTGGAAATAACCACTAGTTCGGCTTGTAAATTTGTTTTCAGATTCTCAAGCATCCTGACCATCGAATCATGCACACTACCTTTGGGAGCAATGGCGAAGATGGGATATCCCTGGTCCACCATGGCAACAGGTCCATGCTGAAAATCCGCGGAAGAATAGGGTTCTGCTTCGGTATAGGTTAATTCCTTAAGCTTTAAAGCCCACTCAAACGCGGAAGCATAATTGTATCCACGGCCCAGAATAACGCATTGCTGCATGAAACGGTAACGCTGCGCGGCTTGAGATATTTTATCTTCTTGTTCTAATACTTTACCAATCCACTCAGGTACCTTCACCAGCTCCTGCCAGTGGGTTTTGTCTCGTGTCAAAGCCGCAGAAAGCATGGCAATGGCCATTAGCTCTCCGGTATATGTTTTTGTGGCAGCCACCGCCAATTCAGGTCCTGACTCAATATTAAGAACAAAATCAGCCATTTGTGCCAGCGGTGAATCGGGGGCGTTGGTGATTGCGAGGGTAAGATTGCCCTGCTTCTTTCCTTCTTGCAATACACTGATAATATCCGGTGATTGGCCAGATTGAGAAATCCCTACCACCAATGCATTCTTCAAGTTTACAGGTTGATGATAATAAGTAAACAAAGAGGGTGTTGCCAGTGCCATTGGGATACCATTAAATGCGCCCCAAACATAATTGGCATATCTTCCTGCATTATCCGAAGTGCCGCGCGCAGCCAAATATGCAAACGCCACATTTCTCGAACGAATTTCTTCGGCAATTTTTTCAACATTTGAATGCTGAGCCGTGAGCAGTGTTTCAAGCCGCTGCGGCTGCTCTAAAATTTCTGAATGTAGTTTCATAAAACGCTTTCTAAATGGAAAACCTAACCTTTAACTGACCCGGCTGTTAGCCCAGCGACGATATATCTTTGCAGCAAAAAGGCTAATAGAAGCGGAGGGATGGAACCAATCACACCACCGGTCGCCATCAAACCATAATCCACGCCAAATTGTGAGCTGAACTCGGTGACTGTGACTGTAATCGTTTTAGTGTTGGCACCGGTAAAGATCAAGGCCATGAAGAACTCATTCCAAGAGGAAAGGAATGAAAATGCTGAAACGGCCACCAAACCAGGACCTGAAAGCGGAATGATCACTTTCAAAAACGCCTCAAAACGGGTGCAGCCATCCACCATGGCGGCTTCTTCCAATTCATGCGGCAACGTTTCAAAGTAGCTGTGCATAATCCAAATTACAGTTGGAAGCATGAATCCGGTGTAAAGCAAAACCAGACCGCGCAAACTATCCATCATGTCGAATTTTTGCATCATCAGGTGTAGAGGAATGATTATCACCACAATAGGCAGCATTTGTGAGCTAAGAATACCCATCATGAACTTGTTCTTCCCTGGTACTTTTAATCGAGCCAGGGCATACGCCGCCAGAGTGCCAGTAGATACGCATATTAACGTAGTCAGGGCGCTGACAATCAAAGAATTGGATAATCCCTTTAGAAATTTTTCTACACCTGCCGGCATGTTTGCCCCACCCACACCCGCTTGTGCAAACAAAGCCTGATAACGAAACCAGGTCGGATTCTGGGGAAACCAATGTGGAGGGGTTGCACTTAATTCCACTTGAGGAGAAATACTTGAAATGAACATCCACAAGAAAGGACCAGCAACCACGCAAAGCAAAACAGCTATAGCCAGATAGAAAAGTATATTCTTAAACATCGATCGAGTCTTACGACGTATTATTTTCGGTGGTACCTTAGTCATTGAAAGAGTTGTCATTGGTATCGAACCTCTTTATAAAGCGCCCGTTGGTAAAGGATGACCAAAAGGGCAACCACGGCTGTCATGAGATAGGCAACGGCAGAACCCCTGCCAAGATTCAAGGATACAAAAGTTTTTAGGTAGGTGTAATAACCGATCACTGTTGTTCCACCAGAAGGTCCACCAGCGGTCAAAGTGTAGATCAAATCAAAGCTCTTCAAAGCCCAAATTGTGCGCAGCGCAAGAGCTACAAACAGAGTAGGTTTGATCAAAGGGATGGTGATATGCCAGAAGGATTTGAAAACATTGGCGCCATCCACCTTAGCGGCTTCATACAAATCTTTTGGTATTGTTTGCAGTGCTGCCAGCATAAGCAGCATGATAAATGGCGTTTCCTTCCACACATCTGCCAAAATCGCCATGATCATAGCGCCGGGAGGAGTACCCATCCAGACAACATACTTATCAATAATTCCCAATTGCAGAAGCAAGCCGTTTAGTGCCCCATAGCTTGGGTTTAGGATCCACTTCCACATAATGCCATTGACAACCCCTGGAATAGCCCAGGGGAGCAAGGCGAGCATTCTCACCATGTTGCGTCCGACAAATTCGCGATTAAGCAAAAGTGCGATTGCCAAAGCCAGAACAATGCAGAGTGAAACCGAACCCAACACAAAAAAGCCGGTGACCTTGGCGCTTTGCCAGAAAGTAGGATCTGTTAATACATATTTGTAATTATCAAAAAACACAAAAGGATGAACCAGTTCTGGTTTTTTCAGATCCCAATGCAGCATACTGATGATTAACGATCGTATTAAGGGATACACAGTTACAACAGCCAAGATTAAACCGGCTGGTAATATCATAATAATAGTAAAAAGGGTGTCACTTTTTTTGCGTTTACTGGCTTTAATCAAACTGGTCATCAATCAAACTCCAAATCCTGCGATGGTGTTGCTGCTTTTGGGTGAACCACCAATGATATATCGATGACCATCCCTGTGTAACAGATTTATGATTACCAATCACTATCCAAAATAAATAATTCCAATTTCTATTGCAAGACAGCCTAATCAAGTTTATTGAAAGGCTCAGGGGGAAGATAACTTCCTCCCCCTGAGTAGGAGAAAGAAAAAAAACCTATTGTTTGCTGATGCGGTCAGTTTCAGTAACCAACCAATCAACTGCTTCTTGAGGTGTCTTGGTTCCGCTAAGAACTTCCTGGATGGCAGGAGCAACAGCAGACTGACGCCACTCATCCAACCATGAAACTGCAGGAACAAAATTGCCATAGCTTAATTGTGCAGCCAGATCAGAAAAGCCATTCCATGCAGCAGCAATATCAGGATCAGAATACAACGCAACGCGAGTAGGCATGTTTGCGCCATCGATGGCGTGTTGTTTCTGTGCTTCTTCACTGGTTATATAAGTAAGGAATTGTTTTGCAGCATCTTTATTCTCAGAAGTGTTGAGCAATCCCAGACCGCCTGCGTAAAGCAGAGCGGCACTGCGGACATCGCCTGCACCTGGAACAAGGATGTATCCAACTTTTCCAGTGATGGTAGAAAGATCGGCGTTTTTGTTAGCCTGTGTGGCTGCCCAGGTTGAATCGAGCAGGAAGGCTGTTTTACCGGTACCAAAATCGATCAGAGCTTCGTAGTCATCCAGCGCAACACCAGCGGGATTGAAGTAACCCACGTCAATACCATCCTTCAACATCTGGAAGGAATCCAAGGCAGCAGAGGTATTCTGGAAGACAGGTGCACCGGCTTCATCGAAGAAGGTACCACCACGGCTCAGAACCATGGTGCCCCAATTGTAATAGAATTCACCTGCGTATTTGGCAGAAGGAGTGAAGCAGAAATCAGCGGCTTTGGAATCTTTAACGGCTTTACAAGCGGCCATAAAGTCATCCCAAGTGAGGATTTTCGCGGGATCAACACCAGCGGCTGCAAGGACGTCTTTGTTATAAGCCATATGGGCGCCGCCAGCGTACCAGGGCATTCCCATCAATTCGCCATTGGAGGTATAGAAATTCAATACAGCAGGCGACCAAAGAGCTTTGTCTGCTTCGGAGATTAAGTCTGAAATTGGCTCAAACCAACCACCAGCGATCAATTTTGAAGCATCAGCGGAGGGCATGAAGACGATGTCATAACCACCACCACCAGAGGCGAGGGTCGTTAAAGTTTTACTGGAAATATCGCTCCAGGCAACGTAATCAACAGCAACTGCAATCCCGGTTTCGGCTTCAAATTGAGCACGGAATTTCTCGATGTTTCCACCTTCGTCGGGACGAACAAGCATTCTGATGGTTACTTTTTCAGTAACGGGTGCTTCGGTGGGAGCGGCAGTGGCAACTGCTTCAGTTGGCTGAACATCCACGGGGGCGGTTGTGGGTGTAGCGGCGGTTGCACATGCAGACAGCAACATTGTTGCCATCACAAGAACAGATACCAGTACAAATAACTTGCTTTTCATATTCTCTCCTCATTTATTGTAGATCTTGAAATATTGGTGACATTAATACCACTTTTCAAACCTCAATTATTGATTATGTTCCTCCTTTCAATTGATCTTTTTCATTTTTTAACCGGAGCATCATTCCATAAGCCGCACCAAATAACCCGGCATCCGCTCCAACCTGAGAGGTAACTATTTTTACAGACTGACTGGAAATTGGTTGAGAATATCGTTCAACGATTGATTTGATTTGTGGAAGGAGAATTGCCGAGTTGGCACCCACACTTCCTCCTAAAACAATTATTTCGGGGTTAACAAGGCTAACAATATTTGCAACTCCGCTGCCCAATAATTCCGCTTCTTCAGAAGTGACTATTAAGGCAAGTGAGTCACCCTGTTTTGCAGCTTCAAACACATCTTCTGCAGTAATTTTTTTATCTTGACGTGACAAGATGCTGTGAGAATCCGGGTTTTTATCAAGAAGCTGTTGTGCCCTGCGGGCGATTCCAGGGCCGGCAGTGAGTGACTCCCAACTTCCCAAAGCTTTTTCTTTAACGAGATCAGAATCTCCGTTCCGATCAAGGATGAACCAACCTACCGCGCCAGCCAAACGGTTGACACCACGGATAAGTCTTCCATCCAGAACGAGGCCTCCGCCTACTCCGGTTCCTATGATAATACTGACGACAGAGTTAAAGCCTTTCGCGGCACCCATCCACCACTCACCCATGACCGCGGTATGCCCATCGTATTCAATGCAAACTGGCAAGCTAAAATGCTTTTCTAACGGAGTTCGCAGGTCTACATTTTTCCAACCCTCTAAATTTGGTCCCCAAATGATAAAATCTGTACCTTGTTCAAGAACTGCGGGGATGCCTATGCCAATGCCAATAAAATTTTCAGGTGTAATTTTTGATTTAGTAATAAGTGATTCGAGCAGTTGAATAATTTGGTCAATTCCGCTCTCAGGACCTTTTTGTAATGTAGGAACAATAAGCCGGGATAAGATGCGTCCATCGGTTGTGATAGCAGCAACAGCGATTTTTGTTCCACCGATATCAACTGCAAGAATGATCTTATCTGTGTTTATAATTGAAGTCATTAAAAGGATCCTGTATTAACAAAATATCTAGATTCTTTGACGCCCAATATAAAGTCCGAAACCTCTTGACGGATAAATTGTGCGAACACTCTCGACAATATCAAAGGATTCGTTAAAAGTGATACCGCGCACAACCAAGACAGGTTCTCCGACCTTGACGCCCAAAAGAGGAGCTTCTTCAGGAAGAGCAGAAGATGCCTCTACAACGGCTTCCGTCCAGGCTGGGTAAACACTGTACTTCTGTTTGAGAATGGAAAAGAGTGAGACATCTGTTAAATTTTCTGTCTCCAACCCCTGGCAGATATTGAGGGGAATATGAGCGTATTGAATGGCTACCGGCCGATCATCTGCAGTGCGTAAACGCACAAGATGAAGCGCCGGTTCGCCCGGATTGATATGCAAAATACGGGCAAGTGTGTCTTCAGCCGGGATAACTTCCTTCAGGAGGATTTGTGATCCGGGTTTCATGCCGCGTTTTATCATGTTTTCTGTAAAACTAGTGAATCCCTGTACATTTCGCATTTTGGATTCAGCAATAAATGTTCCACGTCCTTGTTCGCGATAAATCAAACCGCTTTTTAATAATTCTTGAATTGCAAGCCTTGAAGTAATGCGGCTCACTTTTAATAACTCAGAAAGCTCCCTTTCAGAGACAATTTTGTCTCCTGGTTTCAACTCCCCTTCTTCAATCTTGTGGATTAACTGCGCAGTGAGCTGTAAATAGAGAGGAATATGACTGGTTTTATCGAGCGGTTGAAATTTCATGTGACCTCTTATAAGTAGAGTAATCGAGAACCGTAATGATCCATCCAACACTGGTTGGATTCTGCACTATTATCAATATTGGCGCTGCGGAAAATCGGAGGCTCAAATCCGCGGGTTTTTAGGATGGATGCCGTCTCAACAATCAATTCATTCATCAAGGCCGCCCCGACCACAGTGGAAGTTGAGGCTACTCTGGCATCCACACCAGGAATTTCACAAATGGCATCACCCAGAACGCCGCAATTATCCACCACCAAGTCAGCCACATCCATCAATTTGTAGCCTTTGGCATGGCGTGAAGTCACTGCTTTACTGTGTGCTTTACTTGTGAGTGCGATCACAAAGACACCTTTTTGTCGGGCTTCTTCAGCCATTTCAATGGCAACAGTATTTCTTCCAGAATTAGAATGAACGATCAGTAAATCATCTTTAGAAATCTTGCATGCCCGTAAAATATGACTGGCATACCCCGGCAAACGTTCAAGGTCAGTTTCCAGTGTTGCCGGACGAGTGTTCACGGTTAATCCCGGGGCAAAGATTGGAACAACAGGTACCAGTCCTCCAGCGCGGTAACACATCTCCTCAGAGATGATACCTGCGTGCCCGGCTCCGAAAACATAAACCAGGTGATCTTTTTGGATCACATCGGCCATTTTCTGAGCACATTGATCAAGCAATTCCGTTTGACTCTCAAAAGCAAGTGTCAGAACAGGAAGAAGAGCGGAGAAGAAAGGACTGGCGCCTGTCGATTTCATTTCTAATACACCTTGCGACGAAATTCTTTGTAAAGATCGTAGACTTTTTTGTTGTGGTCGGCATCAGGCATCACATTTGGTGAAACAAAAGTGGGAATATGAATACCCCTTTTGGCAAGAAGTGATGCCGTTTCGGCGATCAGAGCCATCGAAATAACCAAAACAGTCACAGTGGAACTGGCTGCCACCGGTTCTTCCCAGCCATCAATTTTAATAATGCAGTCTTCAGGGGGTGCGCCATTATCGATCACGACATCTGCCAAATCAGCCAATTTTTTACCACTGGAGTGACGCGGTTTATTATTTCGATAGTTTTCCATCGATGTGATGGCAATCACTTTGGCGCCGCGTTCTTTGACATACATGGCTGCTTCGATTCCTGCCGCATTAAGACCACCATGAGAAATATCAATCAACGTGTCTTCAGGTTTGATTACGTAAGAATCGAAAACGTTCTTGATATAACCTTCTTGTTTTTCCAACCAAAGAAGTTCAGGTGTTCCTCCTGGTCCAATCACATTCGTCCACATCAAGCGGGGATCATGAATAGGTTGAAGCCCAACAAAGGTACCGTATCGAGGAAAAACGTCCAAAGCAGGTAAAACAGAGTGTCCAGAACCAAAATAGAACACGGCGCGCTCTGCAGCAATAGAATTAGCCATCAATTCAGCGGCTTCTTGAATTGCTGGCATACTTACTTTTCCCATTTCTTCAATTTGTTTGGTGATCTTTGAAAAATATAGTGGTGCTGACATAATAAAAAACACTCCTTTATGTTAGATACTTGCAGAACTTTCTCTTCTTTATTGGTTATATGGTTATGTGGTTAGATTGTTATAACCATTATACACAAAACAAGTAAACATGCAATCCCCAAAAATTCTGATTACACCTTTTTCTTTTGATTTTTATTAGCGGATTGGTTTTGTTCCACTTTTTCGATCAATTCTGGCAAAAGGTCAAACATATTGCCCACAATACCAAGATCGGCCAATTGGAAAATTGGCGCATTAGGGTCAGGATTTATCGCGATGATAGATTCTGCAGTTTGAATGCCTGCCAAATGCTGAATTGCACCTGAAATTCCAAAAGCTATGTATAAACGAGGTGAAACAGTCTTTCCGCTCAACCCCACCTGGTGGGCATAAGGCTGCCATCCGTGATCCACACATGGACGTGAAGCGCCAACAGCTCCACTTAGTCGATCTGCCAACTTAATAATCAGATTAAAACCTTCCGCTGTCTTTACCCCCGCTCCACCGGCAATCACAATGTCAGCATCTTCGATGGATGAAGCATTTGAGTCATCTGGAATAAATCGCTCAAAGTTGACACGCGAAGTGAACATTTCCGGTGGCAACTCGATACGGATAATCCTTCCAAATCTATCTGGCTGTTTATCAGGAATACGGGTTGATTTTGGTCTTACTGTCGCCATTTGCGGACGAGCGGTTGGCGTCTTGATCGTAGCTAAAATATTCCCTCCAATGGCAGGGCGCGTTTGCAGCAACAAGCCAGTTTCTGGCTCAATCTCAAGCCCGGTGCAGTCTGCAGTTAATCCAGCCCGTATCTGTGCTGATACATAAGGCATCACCGTTCTGCCTGTTGTGGTTGCAGCAGCAATTAACATTTCAGGGTGATAGCTTGTGATCAAGAAGTTCAGTATGCGAGCAAAAGGCTCAACAAGAAAATGCATCAACTCAGGGTAATCGACAAGGTAGACGCAATCCGAACCGCGTTCAAAGAGTTCCTGCAAATCAGCACTTGAAACCTGGCTGCCAATCACGATAGTGCAGAGCTCAGATTTCCGTGCATCGGCAAGAGCTCTTCCACGACCTAATAACTCATAAGAAACAGGATGAAGCTTCTCTCCTTTTTGTTCTGCCAGAGTCCAGACATCTTTCCAAATCACTTGTGGTTGATCATTTGATGGTTTCATAGGATATTCCTTTGTTTCATGAAATCCAAAATCTTTTGGGCGGTTTTTTCATTATCTGCTTGGTCTTTTATTGTCAAAAGTTCTCCTTTGCGAGTCACCTGGGGGTGATGGATTTTAACCACTCGCGTCGGAGAACCATTTAATCCAATTAACTCCGGGTCAGCAGAAATCTCAACAGGACCCCAAATTTCCACTTTCGTCTCTTTAGCGCGCAAAATTCCACGTAGAGTCGGCAGCCTGGGAACACCAATCTCTTTCACAACCGTCATCAAAACAGGCAGGGTCACAGAAACTACCTCCCTGCCACCTTCGACCAATCTCTCTGCACGCAGAATTCCTGAATCCGACACCTCTAGTTTTCCAACATAGGTTATCAGCGGAAGATCCAGCATGGCAGCCATACCTGGTCCAACCTGACCGGTATCCCCATCAGTGGCACGCTCCCCGCATAAGATCAGATCAGCACCCTCCAACTTTTTGATTCCCAACATCAGTGTGTATGCCGTCGCCCAGGTATCTGCACCTCCAAATGATTTATCACTCAGCAGAACACCGTTGTCACACCCCATGGCAATGGCTTCACGGATGGCCTTTATCGCTTGAGGGGGCCCCATACTGATTACTGTGATCGTTCCTCCCAGTTTCTCTTTCAGCCGGATAGCCGTTTCAATGGCATACAGATCAAGAGGATTGATGATCGATTCAACTCCGGTACGAATCATGGTTCCGGTAAATGGATCCATTTTTACCTTACTCGTTTCTGGAACCTGTTTGATGGGAACTATGATTTTCATTTTGAACCTCCAGAAACTTTTTCTTCTAAAACAATCTCCGGGAAGATCTTTCCGGGATTCAAGATTTGATTCGGGTCAAACACAGCTTTTATTTGTCGTTGAAGATCCATTAACTCATTACTCATCACTATTGGCATGAATTCTTTGCGTTTGCTGCCGATTCCATGTTCACCGCTGATCGTACCGCCAAG